>CAZYMT010000082.1:0-13074 GCA_964649035.1 uncultured Rhodobacterales bacterium | reverse complement strand
GGAAGGGTCCATGCGGGTTTGGGAGCGGATTTTAATAGCCTCGTCAGCCTCGCGTTTCAATTCCTTTAGCGCAGAATAGGCCCGCACTACGCCAGCCAGCGTGTTACGATCAGTTATGGCGATGGCTTGATGGCCCAATTCGGCGGCGCGGGTCACCAGTTCTTCAGGGTGGGAGGCCCCTGTTAAAAAGGTAAAATTACTGGTCACACATAGTTCGGCATAGCTCATGGGAATTCCCCGTGCACGAACCAACCGGGGTTTTGCGGGGTGAAGAACAGCCATAAACGTCGCCCCTCACGCGTTGTGATCTGCCAGTAATCACGGATACCGCTGCGCCAATCGAGATTGTCGAGCCACCATTCGGGCGCGATCCGTTCGGGGCCGATGGCGGCGGCCGTGCGAAATGACATGCGCCGCCATTGGAAATATCTTGGTGGGGCTGGGGTCTGGCCGATGATTGCCTCGGGTGGGAAAATCAGTAAGGGGCGCGGGGTAAGGGCGGGCCAGCCGCTGACCGCTGGTTCGGAATAGGCGGCGTAAACAACGGTGAAACTGCGTTCGGGAATGTTGCTGTCGGCGGGCAAATAACGTGTGATGCTTTCCAGCCCAACCCGATTGCCAAGCTTGGTGATCAGGTCAGCCATTTTGTCGCCTTCAGGGGCGCTATAATGGGTGACTTGACGAAAGGGAAGGTGTTCTACCTCCACCGCTTCCAGCCGGATTTGGTCGATGCCATATCCTGCATCCAACGTTTCAATTCCACGCTCAAATAGGCGTGCGATACGGGGGGCGTCGCGCATGGGGCGGGCTAGGCGGACCTCGATCTGGCTGGCGGCTTGATCGACACGCCGCGCAGTAAATTGCAACCGCCGCGCACCTTTTTCCTGATCCAGCAGGGTTGCGCAGAGTCGTTCCAGCAACCGTTCCAACCCCGCATTTATGTCACTGGTCAGCCCGATTGGTTCAGGCAGAGTCATACGGACGGCAAAATTTGGCGGGTCGGATTGCGGAGAAACAGGTTCGGGTTGTTCGCCCAAAGCTTGATCTAGGCGCAACAGTAAATCCGGCCCGAAACGCCGTGTGAGGGTGGTGCGCGGGATGGCGACCAGATCGTTGATCGTGCGAACGCCCAGACGTTGCAAGGCATTACAAACCTCGTCGCCAAGGCGCAAAGCCGCGACTGGAAGCGGGCCGATATGAGGTAAAATTCGACCCTGCGGCGCGCGCCCACCACCAAACCGCGCCAGCGCCCAAGCGGCCCCGCGCGTGTCGGCCAGCCCCGTGCGATGGCTAAGGCCAGCGCGGTCCAACCGACTGCTTAGATCGTCCAGCATTGTGTCTTCACCGCCGAATAAATGTGTGGCGCCGGTGACGTCCAGCAGCAAGCCGTCTTCATCCAACCCGACCCATGGGCAATAACGATTGCTCCACCTCGCTAGCATTTGCACAAAACGTGTATCGGCCTGCGGATTGGCCAGACCCGTCTGTAAATCCGGACATAAAATCCGCGCATCGGCGAAACTCATGCCTTTGCGCAGGCCCTGTTCTTCGGCCAGTTCATTCAAGCAATAAACCCGCTGAGCGTTGGCGCTTGTGTGGGTTAAGGCGAAGGGTGCGTCAATGGGGCGGGCGCGCAGAACCCGCTCGCTCGCTAGTCTTGGAAACCACAATGATACGACGCGCCTGTTCATCCCAACGAGTGATCCAACCCCCCAATGTTCCTGATTTGTTCTTAATAAGCTGCCAATGATGCAGAGTCGAGTCCGTCCCGTCAAAATGTGGGGAACAGCGCCAGCGAGTTTCGGCGGAATTTGATCCCGCGCCCTCAGGAATTAGGAATAGACCAAGGGTTCGGCCAGCCTCGGCGGCCAGTTGCAAGCGACGGCCAGCGGTGAAGCTTATTTCGCCAGTGAGTTCGACGATGACGAGGGGGGCTGCGCCGGAACGTAATGCCTCCTCGGCCATCCATAACAGGTCAATATGGGATTTTCCGGATGCAAAAACGAAACGACTGGGGTCACAGAACTGTGCCAGACTTTCGGGGTGTAGACGTTCGCGTTGATGGGCGGCAGAAATCCACAGGACAGGGCCGGATTTCATTCCCGCGACAGCGCTGGCAAATACAGCTGCACCCGCCCCACAAATTTCATGGGCGCGTTTTTCACGAAGCGGGAAGGCTGAAAGCGGGGCAGTTAAAGGTTCCATAGCTGCTTATATTATGAAACCATCAACTTATGAAGTTCTATTGAGATTGAAGCGTTCCTTCGGTGTTTCCGGCCTGTATCGGGCAATACTCACCAACACAGGTTACCCGTGATCCACGCATTCGAACCGACCCAATCGGTGTCGATATAGTATAGACATCATCCACAAATGAAACTAGCTCACCGGTAATTTCGGCGGTACCATCATGTGCAATTAACTTTACGGGTTCTGCACTAACCGAAGCACTTGAACCAACGAAGATTGCTGTCGTTACAAGTGCCGTGCCGAAGTATTTGGTGTTCATGTTTTTTTACCTGTTACTTTACTAAAGATATTCGTGTTTAGTATTTCACATAAGGAATTTGTGTTTACGATGCGTCATGCTGCCACGTTTAATTATCTCAGAAAGCTCGGGATTTGCGGTTAAGTATTCTCCTTGTTACCTAGACCCCAGAAACGAAAAAAGCCCGCCGAGTTTCCAAGGCGGGCTTTCGTGAATATTTTAGATCAACTACTGGTTCTTGATCCAGATCTCAACGCGACGGTTAATTTCGCGGCCCGAGTCTGTTTCATTACAATCTGCTGGCGACAATTCGCCAAAGCCCATCGACGAGACGCCAATGCCAGCAAGACGATCGCCTGCGTATTCTTTCAGGATATCGGCAACATCACTGGCGCGACCTTCGGACAGCTGTTGGTTCGAACCAAAAGGACCAACATTATCGGTATAACCAACAATAGCGACTTCTGTTCCTGTTGGTTGCCCCTCAAGATACGCAACCAGACGTTCCATATCGCGCAATGCTTTGGCGTCCATCCGGTTTGAACCAGACGCAAAACGGAACGTAGTGGATAGACGATCCCAATCCAGCATTTCAACCAATAGCTGACGCATCAAGGATACTTCGTACTGATCTGTCGCCGAGCGGATCAAACCGCGCATCCGGCCACCAGCGTTGCTTTGTGGTTGGCGCTCGATGCTTAGATCGATGAAACCGGACTTGGAAACAAGGCCATCTGCCGCATCAGTCGTTACGTAATCAAGAAACTCCTGCGCGCTTTCGGAAATCGTATCTACACGATTGTAAACATACAGACGACGTTGCAACGGGTATTCCTCAGTCTTGGCGGAGAACTTGTCCGGGCGCGTACGAATGCCGCATTCACTTACCAGGTTAAGACTTTTTGCACCACGTTGGAACGCATAACCGGCATAGCCAATGCCTGCAGGGTCTTCGACAACTGCGCGTGACATGGCGATATTGGTATCAATTACAGTTGCATCCAAACGTGTGCTCAACTCAAGCGGTGCAAGCATACGTCCCGAAAATGTACTTTCCGTACCAGATCCAGTTGCGCGCGTGTAGACATTGATGACCAGATCAGATCCGCCAACTTCGCTCCAATTCGTGATGCTACCGGAATAAATTCCAGCGATCTGTTCAATGGACAGTGTTTCAATTGGGTTCGATTGCGAAACAATAACCAACAGCGAGTCAACCGCGATAACGTGTTCTTGCTTGATGTCGATCATGCTTCCGGCACCCGCATCGCGAAGCGCACGCGCTTCGACTGGACGGATACGGCGGGATGCCATGCTGATTTCAGCAGTTCCTTCAAGCAGGTCGGTAAAACCGGCCGATGATCCAGTGGAATGGACCAGAACAGCAGCAAATGGGTCGCCAAAACCTTGATCGCCAACCAGCGTCGCCACTTTGATTGCAGGATCGCTAGCCGTAACAATATCTGCCTCGGCGTTGATTGCACTGGCGAAACCTTCCAAAAGCAACGGCATCAACTCGTCACCAACAGTGTCAGATCCAGTGATGGAAAAATCCGTTGCGGCAACTTCAACAACAGACTGCGGACATGCATCGCCATCACAGCTAACGCGTGAGGCGCTCATCCGCATTTGACCGAGCAGGGTTTGAATAGTGTAGAAACCGTCCTCAAAGGAAATCAACTCGCCCGTCACGTCAACGGAGCCGTCATTCGCTTTTAACACAACCGTCTGCGCAAAGGCCGATCCAGCGGAGAACACCGCGATCGTCGCAGCGGCGGTAAACGCTCTTATGGTTTTCTTGAACATTGTATCTCCTACCTTACCCATTTCTTTATCTCCTGCTTTTACTCGTAGATTTGTTGGGAGGGTGCCGGACATAGCACCATCCATATTCGTTTCTCTGCTTGTAATCATCTTACTGTTCCACATACATCTGCACCGCTTTGTTCATCTCGTTCTGCAGATGAATATTTTCGGCAGCAATAAGTTCAATATCTTCGGCTGTTGGCACACCGCCCCCCGAAATGTTCTTAAAAATCGTTTCCATAGGCGCCCAAATTCCAGCAACTATGTCCAACTGCGCCTCAATTGCTTCCGTTGGAGGCGGAACAATACCGAGCGGTTCATACCCATTCAAAATTGCACCAAGCGATGCAGAAAATAAAGCCTGCGTTTCCGCTAAATCCGCTCGTTCCTCTTCAACGTGGTGTTCTGTCGCGACATAGCAAAAATCTTTTGCGGCTTTTTGCGACAACATCCGCTGTCTTGCAAAAATATTCAGCGTCACAGCATCCGCCATTTCCAAAGTATGCGGGTTGGCATATTCTTGTTCAATTAGGAAAACCGTATCATTCATATCCTGAAGCAGAATCAGGTTTTCTTCAATAATATGCTCTTCCGCTTCTTCAGACACTTCATTGCTGGCAATGATTGTTTCGATTTCTTCTGCGAATTCCTCCCAGTGACCAAAAACAATCTCTAATTCTTCAAGCGTTCGGCGATCTTCTTCCGGCGGAAGATCCATCGCCCCCCCACCATCGCGTAAAACATGTAGGATTTCATCGAACAGGTGGTAATCCTGTTCCAACATATCGTGGTGCATATCGACTTTATAACCCAATTCGATAAAACAAATTTCCTTGGCAATGCGTTGGGTCAACATCCGTTGACGGCCCGCAATATCGATACGGTATTTCCCTAGATCGAACCCTTGCTCCTCCTGAGAGGCTACAATTGAGGGTGTAAATACTGGCATGGCTAACGCAATAATTCCGGCGAAACAACCGAACCTAGCCTTTGACGATTTATTCATTGCGCACAATTCTCCTAGAAACATTTATTTGTCAGATCTCAGTATACACGAAATAACTGTGTCAGAACAAAGGCATGACTAAGATGGTTAAGAGTAAATCATATCTATGACAAGTAATTGGTTTCGCGGGCTTAACCCCATCACACTGATAAAGTGGTTAATAAAGTATTAAATTCAGGGTGTTAGCCATATTTTACACGGGAAAATTCGTGCGCATTTTTAATACAATCCAAATATTGACACGACAGAAATTTATTTTTGCGACCAGCCAAAAAATTGACCAAAACGTCACAAATTTATCTCAGTGTTGTAGAATCGGTTACCCGAGTCTCCCGAATCGATTATCTCCGCAATTATATGAACTTACGCTGTTTCTATGAAGTTCGCGATTTCAACGCTGCAATCACACCGCGCAGTTCTGCCAGCCCGACCATCCGGCCGACCAACGGATATCCTGGATGTGTGTCGCGCCCAAGATCACTTAGCATTTCATGACCATGGTCTGGTCTGAACGGGATTTCCCAATCGGTACGCCCAGCGTCCCGCCGTCGAGTCTCCTCGGCCAGCAGCACCGCTATCAGCGCCACCATATCGGTGTCACCGTCCAGATGAGCGGCCTCCTGAAATGACCCGTCTGCGTCTTTGGTAACATTGCGTAAATGCGCAAAATGGATGCGTTCCGCGAACCGTGCGGCAATAGCTGGCACATCATTCGCAGGATTTGCACCCAACGAACCACCGCACAGTGTCAGCCCATTCGCCAAACTATCCTGCTGGTCCATGATCCAACCGATATCGTCTCCACTGGACACCACTCGCGGTAATCCCAGAATATCACGCGGCGGATCGTCTGGATGAACACACATCCGTATGCCCAATTCATCTGCCGTCGGAATGATTTCCGCCAAGAACCGAGCATAATTCACCCGCAAATCTGACCGCCCGATTCCCTCATAGGAAACCAGCGCCTCGCGCAGGCTCTCGACGGTATAGCGATCAAATGCGCCCGGTAACCCTGCCATGATAGACGATAACAAAACCTCGCGCTCTGCCTCACTCGATCGTTGGAACCATATGGCCGCAGCCGCTTGAACTTCCGTCGAATAATCGTCCTCAGCACCGGCACGTTTTAGCATAAACATCTCGAACGCCGCCATTTGCGCCGCCTCGAAGCGCAGCGCCGTGCCCCCGCCTTTAAGCGGCGCATCCAATGTTGTGCGCGTCCAGTCCAGCAGCGGCATGAAGTTATAGCAAATCGCCTTAACCCCACATGCCGCCATATTAACGAGCGACTGCCGATAGTTTGCAAACAGCGCGTCCAGATCGCCGGTTCCACGCTTGATATCCTCATGAATTGGCAGGCTCTCCGCCACGTTCCACGTCAGTTCCAGCGCAGGGTCGGCGTTGATCAGCGCCAATCGCGCTTCAATCGCATCAACGGTCCAAACCTCGCCATAAGGGATTTCGTGTAGGGCGGTGACAATCCCCGTCGCTCGCGTTTGCGCGATTTCCGAAAGGTCAATTTTGTCGAGTGGTCCATACCAACGCCAAGATTCAATCATGTGTAATCTCCGCCACGCAAGCGCGCGCGCCTATTTGTTTAAGGTTCGCATAAGCCGCCAAAACCGGTGCGCGGAAGGCAGGGTTTGTTGCGAGGGTTTCGGGGAAAATCGCCGTGATCGCCAGCAACTCCTCCGCCCCCTGCCCCTTCATTTGATCCGCCAACGGATCGCGAACATCAATCGCAGCACCCTTTTCATCCGTCCCGCCAGCATAAACCATCCAAGCCGCAACCGCCAAGATTAACCCTTTGCAATCCCGCCCAGCCGCCAAATTATCGGCAATTGTGCCCAATATCCGCTGCGGCAATTTTTGCGACCCATCCATAGCGATCTGCCATGTCAAATGCCGGATCGCCGGATTTTGATACCGCGCCAACAGCGCATCCGCATAGGCCGCCAAATCCTCGCCTTCGGGCGGGGTCAGCGTTGGGATGATTTCTTTTGTCCAAAGGTGGCAACACCAATCGGCAAACGCCGCGTTGGCAACCGTATCACTAATCGTCTCATATCCCGCAAGATATCCTAGATATGCCAGCGAGGAGTGCGTGCCGTTCAAGCACCGTAATTTCATATTTTCAAAATCGGTGACGTTAGCAACCATCTGCACGCCTACGGCCCCAAAATCCGGTCGCCCATCCACAAAATCATCCTCGACAACCCATTGGCGGAAAGGTTCGTGCATCACAGGGGACGCGTCATAGAAACCAGTCAACGTCTCAACCCGTTTAATATCTTCGCCCTTGGTCGCGGGCACAATTCGATCAACCATCGTTGACGGGAACGCACCATTATCCGCAATCCAAGTCGCCAAATCGGCATCGACCAATGCGGCAAGTTCCAGAACCACACCGCGTACAACCACACCATTTTCAGGCAAGTTATCACAGCAAAGCACCGAAAACGGCGACACCCCTGCAGCTTTACGTGCGCCCAGCGCCGCCACCAAAAAGCCCAATGCTGAACGCGGGGCGGTAGGGTTTGCAAGGTCATAAACAACATCAGGATGCGTTGCGTTCAACGCCCCAGTTGACGGTTCGTGGCAATAGCCTTTTTCGGTCACCGTCAACGATACAATTTTAACGTCAGGATCAGCCATCGCGGCGATCACCGCTGCAGGATCTTCGCGTGCTACTAAAACATCCTGAACGACATCAATAACTTGTGCGGTTTCGCCCAACGGTCCCAATTCCAGCGCCGTATAGGCAAACCCTTGTGGTGCAAGCTGATCACGCTGCGTTGGGCGCATCAGGCTGACGCCGATAATCCCCCAATCACCACCCGATTTGGCCATTGCCTCACCAATATATATCGCCCCATGCGCGCGGAAAAAAGCGCCCAGCCCCAAATGCACAATCCCGACCTTGGGTTGCGGTTTTCCAGTATCGGGCCGGAACAAACGATTGTCTTTGGTGGCGCTCATCTTTATCAATCCTCTGAGTTGAACCCTGAGGGATTCACATTTATGGTGTAACTTGTATACTAGTATACCACCATTCACCAAGGAGCCAATATGATTTTCCGCGCCCAGACACTTTTATCTATCGGCGAGTGTATGGTCGAGATGGCTCCGACCCCTGACGGCACCTATAAAATGGGTTTTGCCGGGGATACGTTCAATACCGCATGGTACGCACAAAAAATGTTTCCGGCCGATTGGGACGTGTCGTATTTCACTGCGCTCGGCGACGATCCAGCATCGGGCGAGATGTTGGATTTCATGAACGCTGCCGACATTTCCACGGACCACATCCAGCGGATAGCGGGTAAAACCGTTGGGCTTTATATGATCCAGCTAAAGGACGGCGAACGCAGTTTTGCCTATTGGCGTGAAACCTCCGCCGCCCGGTTATTAGCGCGTGACGCGGATCGTTTGAACGCCGCCATGCAATCCGCAGGCATCGTCTATTTTTCCGGTATCACCATTGCGGTGCTTTCCGCTGAGGACCGTGAAACACTGTGCGCCGCGCTTACACAAGCCCGCGCCGATGGCTGCATAATTGTCTTTGACCCCAATCTGCGCCCACGCCTGTGGTCCAACACCAAAACCATGTGCGAGGCCGTCACCCAAGCCGCCAAATGCGCAGATATCGTTCTGCCCTCATTCGAGGATGAATGCGCGTATTTCAACGATAAAACTGTCGAAGACACCGCCGCCAGATACCGCGCAACTGGCGCAGGCATGGTCATCGTCAAAAACGGCGAGGAAGAAATGTATATCTGGGGCGCAACGGTCGGCGCCCAAACCTACACCCCAACCAAAATCATCGACGTAATCGACAGCACGGCTGCTGGCGACTCGTTCAATGCGGGGTTCTTGTCGGTGTTGGTGGCAGGCGGTTCAATCATCGATGCCGTCGCCGCAGGGGCCGAATTATCCGCCAAAGTCATCACCAAACGCGGGGCGTTGGTTGAGGTCTAGTCAGACAAAGCCAGCTTTAAACCCAGAAACCCGAAGGTTCCGGCAAAGGCGCGTTTGATCCACCTCATGACGTTGGGTCTGGAGATCACATAATCCCGCGCCAAAGCCGCAAACGCGCCGTATCCGATAAATACACCAAACGTCATCAGCATAAAAATTGCCGCCAGAAACACCAGCTCGCCTGTGGCATTTACGCTGCCAGCAGGGATGAATTGCGGTAGGAATGCTAGAAAGAACAGCGACAGCTTTGGGTTCAGCACATTCAGTAAAGTGCCGTTGACCGCAATCCGCCACAGGCTTTTCTCCTGCTTATCATCCGAAACCGCCAGCGCCCCGTTATCCCGCAACAAATTCCACGCCATATAAAACAAATAGGCCACGCCGAGATATTTGACCGTCTGAAAGGCAATAGCACTGGTATGCAGGATCGCGGCAAGCCCAATAATACTAGCCACCGCCGCCGGAACGATCCCCATCGTACAACCAAACGCCGCCGCAATACTGGCCCGAAGCCCACGCCCTAACCCGACGGCCAGCGTATAAAGAACACCCGTTCCCGGCAAAAGCACGACAACGATGGAAGTAAGGAAGAATTCAAGGCTCATTGGTTTCTCCTGATTGAGGGGATGAGTTTATAGAAGATTAGGCATCATGCAATTTTATTGCGCAATATTGTCATTATTATCGATTCTAGGTCTTTTGACCCGAAAACCTTCAAACCCGTTTATGGAAAGTTTGACGAACTGGATTGCCTCAACACTGCTTTCCAGTTAGCCTTTGAATCCCTATACAAAGGTCAAAATAGGTGCACAAAAAACTAATTTTAGGCGGAATTCTATTTGCTTTGGCTTGCGCTTATTTTGTTTTTCCGCGAGTTCAAAATCTCTCCTCACAACTTTTTGGGTCTTCAGCTAACATTGAGGAAGTTCGATCTCGTGTGGGCCCCCGCTTAAGTGGACTTCTTGTGGAAAACGATTTTCGACTCGGCGCGCAAATGTACATACGGATTTTTAAAGAAGAGCATCAGTTAGAGGTCTGGCTGCAGCAAGAAAACGCATTCAAGTTGTTTAAATCTTATCAGATATGCAATTACTCAGGTGCGCTTGGGCCAAAGCTCAAGGAAGGTGATCGTCAATCGCCCGAGGGGTTCTATTACGTTGGGAAATCAGCGCTGAATCCGAATAGCAACTATCATCTTTCCTTCAATCTAGGTTTTCCAAACACCTATGATCAGGCTCATTCCCGTACTGGAAGCTTTCTGATGGTTCACGGTAACTGTGTTTCGATTGGATGTTACGCAATGACCGACGAGAACATCGAAGAAATTTATCTCATTGTCGAAGCAGCCTTGGAGGCAGGACAGTCCAATGTTCCGGTGCACGCGTTTCCATTCAGAATGACCGATGAACGACTTAGTGTCGAACGTGAAAGCCAGTGGTTCTCATACTGGGAAAACCTGAAAGCTGGTTATGATCTGTTTGAGCAGGAATCGGTATTACCCTCGGTCTCTGTATTTGATGGAAAATATGTTTTTGAGCGTGGCTAGTTGGAGGTAGAGAAAGCCAATGCGAAGCTGACAAATTTGCCTTAGAAATTCGAGACGATTAGTAAGCATTCCAGATTGCCATTTGTTTAGGCGAAGGCCCTTCTAATCCACAAATATATCCGAATGCTCCTCGGCAATCTTCGGCAAGGATTTCAAAATCTCGGACAGGTGCGCCCGCATCATTGCCTCGGCTTGATCGCTGTCTTTGTTTTTGATTGCGGTGAATATCGCCTCGTGCTGGACGATCAGCGATTCAATCGGGGTGGCAGAGGGCATGGACAAATACCGCACGCGGTCCATTTGGGCTTTTAGGCGTTCGACCACTTGCCACGCATGTTCACAATTCACGCTGCGGGCCAGTTCGCGGTGGAATATGTCGTCTTGGGCTAAGAACGTAACCATGTCATTGTCGCCCAAAGCATCGCGTTGGCGTAGCAGGGATTTTTCGATGGCTGGAAATACGGTTTGATCAGCGTCGGTAACGGCTTTGCGGACCACGGCGACCTCGATTGCTTCGCGGATGAAGCGGGCGTTTTCGACCTCGCGCCGCGAAATCATCACCACAAATGTGCCCCGCTGGGGGCGGATTTCGACCAGGCCCTCATCTTGTAATTTAATGAATGCTTCGCGCACGGGTTGGCGCGAGACGCCGAATTGTTCAGCAATGTCAGCCTCGGACAAGGAATTTCCCGGGCGCAGTTGCAGTTGCACAATTGCCTGACGCAGCGTGTCAAATATCCGCTGGCCCGTTGTTTGACGGGTCTGCGGCGTTTTATCAATGTTGAGTTCTAGTTTCATATTGACTCCTTCAATACTACCATACTACCATACTAGTCTCAAGTCCAATGAAAATGCCTGGCAGCGGGCGGGTCTGGGAGGAGACATAATGAAATATCGTATCTTAACTACATTGATCGGAACGGCGCTTGCGTCCGTGACGGCTTTGGGTGCTTGGGCACAAGACTATACCCTAAGCGTAAACACAGCGCTTGCAACAAGCGATCCGCTTTATAAAGGTCTAGAAGCATTCCGCGACAATATGGCTGAAGCGTCGGGTGGCCGTCTTGAGGTCGTTCTATTCCCGAACTCGCAGCTTGGTCCGGATGAAGATGTGCTTGAGCAAGCCCGCGCTGGTGCGCCAGTTGCAGTTATCGTTGACGGCGGCCGTTTGGCGGCTTTCCAGAACGAATTCGGTGCCCTTAGTGCGCCATTCCTAGCATCCGGTTATGATGGCATCCGCAAGGTTGTAACATCTGACATGTTTGAAGGCTGGGTTGGCGAATTGCATGACAATGGCGGCCTACAGGTTCTATCGTTCAACTGGTGGCAGGGTGAACGTCATCTGCTAACAAACAAAGAGATCACCAGCATTGCTGATCTTGACGGCGTGCGTATGCGTACACCTGGTGCTCCTGTTTGGATGGGTACCATCGAGGCCATGGGTGCAACACCAACACCGCTACCTTGGGCCGAGGTTTATTCCGCGCTACAACAGAACGTCATCGACGGCGCTGAAGCACAGTTCCCAGCTATCACTGGCGCGAAACTGAACGAAGTTATCACCCACGTTACCAAAACGGGTCACATCAACCTGATTACAGGAATGGTTACGTCCGGTGGATGGTTCGACTCGTTGCCTGCTGATTTGCAAGTTATCTTGCGTGACGAAGCCCTGAAAGCTGGCGACATTGCGTCTTATGGCACACAGGACTCGCTCGCATCTATCGAGGCTGAATTGGTTGCTGGTGGCGTTATTGTCAACGAGATTGACACAACACCATTCCGCGAAGCAACAGCAGCGGTTTATGACAATCTTGGTTACGGCGAACTTCGTGATACATTGCGGGCAATTGCCGCAGAATAAATTGATGTTCATATGAACACGAAACGGGCGCGGAGCAATTCGCGCCTGTTTTTTATGAGGGGTAAAGGAGGCATGACGATGGGCAACTGGATAGCCAAAATAGAATTCGCCATTGGCGCAACGGTGTTGGCGTTAATCACGCTGCTGGTGTTCGCCGCCGCCATCGCGCGTTTCTTTGGCAACCCGATCATCTGGTCCGTTGATATGGCCCAATTGCTGTTTATCTGGCTGTGTTTCATCGGCGCAACCAAGGCCATGCGCGAACGCGGACATCTGGGCGTCGATTTTCTGGTCCGCCTGTTTTCGCATCGCTGGCGCCTGATCACCGAAAGGTATCGTCAAGTTGACGGGTCTTCCTCTGATTTATAAACATGCGTCATGAC
>CAZYMT010000081.1:0-13224 GCA_964649035.1 uncultured Rhodobacterales bacterium | reverse complement strand
CTGAAAATTATCTGGGCGCAGCTAGTCTTATTGGTTTTCGTTTCGGGCGCTTATTCTTGCTCGGTTGATGACCGTATTCTGTTGATCAATTGTGAAACCCCCTTCCTTGTCAGATTTGAAAGCCTCAGCAATGACGTCACCGTACCGGAGGTGGCGACAGGTGATCTGGTTGTCACAGGCACATATTCAAGCGCGGACAGATATAGCGTCGAAGGCTTGGCTATTGATGCGGGCAGTGTTATTTCAACAAGGTTCCAAGGGTGGGATGGTCTGTTGGTGGTTTCCGCTGAAGGCGTGGCGTCAATCCATCATGTTGAATATGTGCAGGTCGGCCAACACAGTTTTAACTTACGAAACCCAAATGAGCGCCAATCATTTATCCAGTTGGCTGAATCGCAAAAAATGTCGGTAATCCAAAGCCATCTATTGGTAACGAACGGTGAGGTTGACGTGCGCGATCGCGAGAACCAGCCAAAATTCAGGCGACGCGTGGTGTTCACTACGCTCGACGGCGATTTTGGGGTATTTGATACAAGCCGTGAAGCGTTAACCTTATTCGAAGTCGCCAACCAATTACATGCCATTGGCGCTGAAATGGCATTCAACCTTGATATGGGCGCGTATGATTATTGCGCCGTAGGGCCAAATAGATGTGGACGATTGCACCGCGAAAACACCCGTATTCTTACAAATATCTTGTGGTTCTCGGCTAGCCGTTAAGTGCGTCCAGAACCCGTACCCAGCTGCGGATACCTTTGTGGAAACTTCGCAGGTCGTATTTCTCATTTGGGGAATGGATCAGATCGTCCTCTAATCCAAAACCAATTAACACGGAATCCATACCAAGGATTTCCTGAAAATGTCCGACGATTGGGATCGAACCACCACAGCCGCCAAAAATAGCTTCATTCGGCCATTCCGCCGACAGTGCCTTGCGGGCTTGGGCGAATTCAGGGGCGTCAACTGGCAACGTCGTGGCACCTGCGCGGTCCTCGCTATGGAAGGTGACCTCACAATCTTTCGGCAGATTGTCGCGAATGAACTGACGGAAATTGGTGCTGATGGCTTCGGGGTCTTGGGTGCCGACCAGACGAAAGCTGACTTTGGCATATGCCTCGGACGGTAGGACGGTTTTGAAACCTTCGCCGGTATAACCACCGGAAATACCGTTAATGTCGCATGTTGGGCGGGACCATAATTGTTCTAATATTGAATAGTCGGTTTCGCCAGCGGGAACACTTAGCCCCGCGCCTTTCAAAAAGGCGTCGCCATCGAAATTCAGGCTCTCCCATGCGGCTTTCATTTCGGGCGTTAGGTCCAGCACACCATCATAGAAATTTTTTAAGGTCACACGCCCGTTTTCGTCGTGCAACCCGCCCAGAATTTTGGTTAGTACGCGGATAGGATTAATTGCCGCGCCGCCATACATGCCTGAATGCAGGTCCATATCGGCGGCCTTGATGGTGAAATCTTCGGCGACCATTCCGCGCAACATTGTAGAAATCGCGGGTGTGTCGGCGTTCCATAACCCAGTGTCGCAGACCAGTGCGAATTCGGCTTTCAGCTCTTCAATATTGTCCTTCAGGAACGGGATTAACGACGGCGAGCCGCTTTCTTCCTCGCCTTCAAACAGGATGGTGATGTTCCCGGGCAATTCGCCGGTCACGTCTTTGATGGCGCGACATGCTTCGATAAAGGTCATCAACTGGCCTTTGTCGTCGGACGCACCGCGGGCACGAATGACTTTGCCTTTAGGGGTGTCCTCGATAATTGGATCAAAAGGCGGGCGGTCCCATAAATCTAGCGGATCAACGGGTTGCACGTCATAATGGCCGTAAAACAGTTTCTTGCGCCCGGTGCCGCCGGAATGCGCGACAACCATCGGATGGCCAGGCGTGTCACGCCGCGACGCGGTGAAACCTAGGGACTGCAATTCGGAGACCAGCCAATCAGCAGCAATGACACATTGATCGGCATAAGCTGGATCGGTTGAAATGCTTTCGATCCGCAGAAGCGCAAATAGGCGATCCAGTGCGGCATCCAGATTTTCGTCGGCTTGGACAAGTTGGGTTTCTAGGGTCATGTTGGCCTCCATCAGTTAGGGGCAAGCGTAACATCGATGCGGCGGATGTCCATTCCTTCTCAGTAAGAAATGCGGTATCACATAAAAAATTCACGGAGGGATAAATGGCAACGCGCTATACGATCACCAAGCGGCATAAGGCATTGGAAGTCGCAATGCCGACATTCGAAGATTTTGTAACCGAGCCGGCGGGCGAAATTTCTGTCGAAGAATTGCTGAAATCGAATTGGTCACCATATTGTTTCGCAAATGGAGTTGTAACTTTTGCCAAGCTGGACGGTGATTTGGCCAAAGCTGCGTTTGTGTATTTAACGCAGTTTCGGGATGCGGTGGAATTGGCGCAGGTGGATGCGTCCGATTTGATCGTTGCGACCGAAAAACTGCCCATGCCCAAAATGGCAATAATTTATAGTACTGGGCGGTGCGGAACAACGCTGGCAAATCATGTGCTGAACGGCTCGGACGAGATTTGGTGCCTGTCAGAACCTGATGTGCTGGACGATGTGGCGCAGTGGGACGGCGCAGAGCGGGCAGATTTGATGCAGGCACTAGCCAAGGTGTTTTTTGCAATGCGTGCGAAGGAAACTGCCCATACGCTTGGCGTTAAGCTGCGTTCGCAATCGTTGTTCTGTGCCGCAGCGTTCGAGGAAGCCTATCCAGAGGCACGTAATATATTCATGTATCGTGACGCGATTGGCTGGGCGAATTCGATCTATGCTTTTATCGGAAAGTTCGGGTTTAGCGCGCCATATCACGCAGCGATCCGCGACGAGATATGGACAACAATGTTTCGAGAACCGACCTGCGAATTGATGAAAAATCCCGATATGGCTGGCGATGAAATTGATCCGGCACGGCTATTTGCATACGGCTGGTTGCGTCAGTTGGGGATGTACGCCGAAATGCAGGCCGCTGGCATGAAATTCCATCCGATCCGTTACAATGAATTTAATGTGGATCGTCTTGAAGGCGCACGGGATTTAATGCGGGCCTGTGGATTGTCCGGCGACGCCGCTGAAGCCGCGCTTGCGGCGTTTGAGAGCGACAGTCAGGCGGGGACATTTATGGGGAAGGGCGATGCGCCGTTACGTTTGAGCGACGTGCAAAAAGATGCCGCGCGTAACGTTCTGTCGAAACATCCAGTGTTTTCGGATGCGGGACATATATTGTCCTAAGGCCGCTTATTTCTACTGCTCCAATTTCGGTAGATTGTGGGTGAAAACCCAACCCATGAATTTCGGAGGGTGTGGAATCGGATTCCAAGCCAGCTCACTTCGACAAAGGGAAGAGAGCTGGAAATGTTCTAGTTGAATGGGTCTGTTCGGTTGACACCCGACAGAATTCGACGTTCGCAGTTTCGGTGTTGGTTCAAGGTTGCCGTTGTGCCACTAAGGGAAAAGCGTGTGATTTCTACGCCATCATCATTGCGCAAATAAAGCGTGCGACCGGCACGAACCTCGCGGAAATACCGCTCCAAAGGTTGGCTTGGCGGGGTGACGATCAACTGGATAACATTTTCAGTTTTGGTGCCCGAAATATCCCAAGGCGCACGCCGATCGATTTCAACGATGAAATCTTGATCGACAATTTCTTCGCCAAAATCCCAATCCTCGTGGCTGAAGCGGATGACATAATCGCCGTCATCCCAAGTATATAGGCTAAAAACATAACCGCCTGAATTTACGGTTCGGCTTTCACAGCTGCGCGTGCCGTCATCATGCAAATTAAGATCTAGGCGCCAATTTCCACGCGAATATAACGTGTCCCATTCAAGGGCCGATGCGCCGGACGCGGCAATGCCGACAATCAATGCGAAGGAGGTAAAGAGTTTTTTGAGTTTCATACTGGTTCCAACTTGTTTTTTGAGCATTGTATTCAACTAATTAAACAATGATCGGCTTGTTCGGTCAAGTAGTGTGGCAAATGCTAAACTGAAAACGTAAATGCTTAGTTCACAGAGCAGATTTGTCGCAATAGCGCCAGCATGGGATTTGCAACGGACATATTCTTGGCGAGAGAAGCCGAAGGGCTGATGGCTAACTCGGCAGCACGCCAGATTTCCGCTTTGGCTGCGGGATAATATTGAATTGCCGCCAAAGCACAGGGATAGATGTCGCGCGTGTAAGTTTGCGTATCCAACATGACGCTTTCGAATAATGACCTGATGATACGTTTCATAAGCCACTGGGATATTTCTTTTCGTTCAATGTCATCGATGGCCTCAATAAACATTCCCTCCCATGCATTTGCCCATTTCTCTAGGCTGTGTAGATGTGCAAACGCGTGCGGGCCAAGTGTCGGCGCGGGGAATTGTGGAATTAGGTCGCGCCCCAACATAGTCCAACCCGAAAACGCCAGCGAAAATCGCATCCATACCCAAGCATCGTCATGTTGCAACTCGTGCGACGTCGAGATGCTAATGTCGAGCTTTATGTCCGTCGGTAGGGTGGAAACTTCATAGTCTGCATCGGGGGTCTTCATAACGATCACCAGATCAATATCTGAAACCCCACTAACGGCCGTTCCGCGCGGCAGAGATCCGCGAAGAATGACGGCTTCAAAATTATCGGTTAGGTCGCGCTGGATGGTTTTGGCCAAAGTGGCCGTTAGGCTTGCCCAAGGTTCAACAGGTGGTTTGCCAATACGGGGAAGGGTGCCGTTTGCATCGACAGGGATCGCTTGCCCAATGGGCTTAAGCACCCTTGTGGATCCAGCCACCGCCAAGCACACGGGTTCCGTCGGCCTCGTAGAACACGCAGGCCTGTCCGGGGGATACGCCTTCTTCGGCAACAAACAATTCCACCTCGGCGTGATCATCGTCGATAGGGAAAATGATGGCGTCTTTGGGCGGGCGGGTAGACCGGACTCGAACACGGATGTTCAGCCCCTCAGACGGGGTGTCGCTAAGGGGTGTGTCGCCGAGCCAGTTGATTTCCTTGATGGGAATACGGCGGGTGGCGAGGGCCTCCTTAGGGCCGACAATGACGTGTTTGGTGTCTGGGTCGAGTTTTATTACATAAAGCGGGTCACGCCCGCCAATGCCAAGACCACGGCGCTGGCCGATGGTGTAATGGATGATGCCTTTGTGTTTGCCCAGAACCTCACCGTTCAGATGGACGATATCCCCGGGGGAGGCAGCTTCGGGGCGCAATTTTTCGATTACTGCCGCATAGGAACCGTTAGGGACAAAACAGATATCTTGGCTATCAGGTTTATCGGCGACGGTAAGACCAAATTCACGGGCAAGGGCGCGGGTCTCGGCCTTGGATTTCAGGTGGCCAAGCGGGAAGCGCAGGAAATCAAGCTGCTCCTGTTTGGTCGAGAACAGGAAATAGCTTTGATCGCGGTCGGGATCACCGGCTGTGTGTAATTCGGTTTTTTCAGGGCCGACAAAACGCTGGATATAGTGGCCTGTGGCCATGCAGTCGGCGCCAAGGTCTTTGGCTGTTTCCAAGAGGTCACGGAATTTCACCCGTTCATTGCAACGAATGCAGGGGACAGGGGTGGCACCCGCCAAATAGGCGTCGGCAAATTCGTCGATCACGGCTTCCTTGAAGCGGTTTTCGTAATCCAGCACATAATGCGGGAATCCCATCTCTTCGGCCACGCGGCGCGCGTCATGGATGTCGATGCCTGCGCAGCACGCACCTTTCTTGGCCAATGCCGCGCCGTGATCATATAGCTGAAGGGTGACGCCGATCACGTCATAGCCTTCTTTTGCTAGTTTTGCCGCTACAACAGACGAGTCCACGCCGCCCGACATGGCGACAACCACACGGGTTTCGCTTTCGGGTTTTGCAAATCCAAGACTGTTTAATTTGGGTGTCATGTCGGCTCCTTCGGGATGTATTGCAATATAGTAAAACTTTAAGCACTCGCAAGGGGTGCTTTCACCTCCGGTTAACATCTTGGCGGCATGTTGTGCCTTGCGAGAAACAAAAGGGGTACAAAATGTTTATTCGACAAGAAAACGGGCCAGTATCTGTAACGCTGCCAGATGGATCAATATTAACGCGGGGCGATTTGCCACCGAAAAATACAACGCGCTGGGTGATCAAGCGTAAGGCCAAGGTCGTATTGGCAGTAAATGCCGGTTTGGTCAGTTTGGAGGAGGCATGTCGTATGTATAGTCTCTCTCCTGAGGAATACGCGTCGTGGGAAAATGCGATGTTGGCTCATGGAAGTGGTGGTTTACGGGTTACACATCTAAAAAAATATAGACAACCCTAGGTAGTTTTGTTAATCAACCTTAAGTTGGTAATACTTCGTTAACCTTTTTACCAAATAGTCATAAGTGTTGATAGTAACTTAACTGCAAGGAATCAGTAGAATGCGTGTATTGCTCGTTGAGGATGACCCCACCACATCCAAAAGTATTGAAATGATGTTGGCTAGCGCCAATTTGAATGTTTATGCAACAGATTTGGGCGAGGAAGGTGTGGATCTCGCTAAATTATATGATTACGACATTATTTTGTTAGATTTGAACCTTCCGGATATGCCGGGTCACGAAGTTCTTCGTCAATTGCGTATGGCGAAGGTTGAGACACCAATTTTGATATTATCAGGCTTGGATGACACTGAAAACAAAATCAAAGGATTTGGTTTTGGTGCCGATGATTATATGACTAAACCTTTCCACCGCGAAGAACTTGTTGCGCGTATCCATGCGATCGTGCGCCGCTCCAAGGGGCATTCGCAATCAATTATTACCACCGGACAAGTTGCCGTTAATCTGGATGCCAAGACCGTCGAAGTTGGCGGTCGCCCTGTGCATCTGACAGGTAAAGAATACCAAATGCTGGAACTCCTCTCGCTACGCAAGGGTACCACCCTCACGAAAGAGATGTTCTTGAACCACCTTTACGGTGGCATGGATGAGCCTGAACTTAAGATTATCGATGTGTTCATCTGCAAATTGCGTAAAAAACTGTCGAAAGGCATGGATGGCGCAAATTACATCGAAACCGTTTGGGGCCGTGGGTATGTACTGCGCGAACCAGTATCAATGCCATTAGACCACAAAATCGCGGTCTGATCTGGACGAAAGTGTGTCAGCGTCTTATCCCTTTCCTAACGGGAGAGACGCATGTCAGAAATTGAAGTCCAAAACTTAAGTCAATCGCAAGCAGCTGAGGAGCTGGCGCGGTTGGCTTTACTTATGGCGGATGCCGATATTGCCTATCATGGCAATGATGCACCGGATATCTCCGATGCAGAATACGACGCGTTAAAATTGCGTAATGCGCAGATCGAAGCGCGGTTCCCGGCTTTGAAACGTGCCGACAGCCCATCAAACAAAGTTGGTACACCAGTTTCTTCAGGGTTTTCCAAAGTAACACATGCCGTGCAGATGATGTCACTCGGAAATGCCTTCTCTGAGGAAGACGTGAATGATTTTGACGAACGTATCCGCAAATTTCTAAATATTTCGGAAGGCGTCGCCTATACTGCCGAACCGAAAATCGATGGCTTGTCGCTATCCCTTCGTTATGAGCAAGGGCGTCTCGTACAGGCCGCTACGCGCGGGGACGGCGAGACAGGGGAAAATGTTACCGCAAATGCGCTGACTATCGCGGATATTCCCGAAACCCTATCCGATTCCCCCGATCTGTTGGAGGTTCGCGGCGAGGTTTATATGTCTCACGCCGATTTTGCTAAACTTAATGAAAATCAGGTGGCGGCAGGCGATAAACCCTTTGCCAATCCGCGCAATGCCGCTGCGGGCTCGCTTCGGCAACTTGATAGCGAAATCACCAAAACGCGGCCGCTATTGTTTTTTGCATATGCTTGGGGGGATTTATCCGAACCGCTGGCGACGACACAGGCGAATGCAATTGCGCGGCTGGGCGAATTTGGATTTTCCACTAACCCGTTGACGGCGTTATGTGACGGCCCGTCGGAAATGCTGGCACATTACGTCAAAATCGAAACCATGCGGGCCACGCTTGGCTACGATATCGACGGGGTTGTCTATAAGGTTAACGATCTGGCTTTGCAGGAACGTTTGGGATTTAGAACCAACACGCCGCGTTGGGCAATTGCCCATAAATTCCCAGCAGAACTGGCCAGCACTATCGTTGAAGATATCGAAATTCAGGTTGGCCGGACGGGGGCGCTATCGCCAGTTGCACGGTTGAAACCCGTGACTGTTGGCGGTGTTGTTGTGTCGAATGCGACCCTCCATAATGAGGATTACATCGCTGGGCGCGACGGAAACGGCAAACTGATCCGCGAAGGACGCGATATTCGGATTGGCGACTGGGTGACTATATATCGGGCCGGTGACGTTATTCCCAAGGTCAAAGACGTCGATATTTCGCGGCGAACCGCCGATGCAATCCCATATATTTTCCCAACAAAATGCCCGGAATGCGGATCTGATGCTATTCGCGAAGAAGGCGAAGCCATCGCGCGATGTTCGGGTGGCTTGATTTGTCCGGCGCAGGCCATTGAAAAACTGAAACACTTTGTTAGCCGCGCCGCGTTTGATATTGAAGGCATGGGAATCAAACAGGTTGAGATGTTTTACAATGATGAACAGTTGCCCGTTCGCGAGCCAGCTGACATTTTCACGCTGGCGACGCGGGATGTTACCAGTCTGACCAAGTTGAAAAATCGGGACGGCTGGGGTGATACGTCCGCCAAAAAACTGTTCGCAGCCATTGATGAAAGACGCAACATTCCCCTGAATCGCCTGATTTTTGCGCTGGGCATTCGTCATGTCGGCGAAAGTTCGGCGATGACCTTGGCGCGGCAATACGGAAGTTGGCAAAATTTTCATACGGCGCTGGAAAATGCGCTGGACCACACAGGCACTGATTGGGACGCGCTGAACAATATTGACGGAATTGGCACGGTTCTGGCGGCAGCTTTGGTGGATTATTTCCACGAAGAACAAACACGCGCGGCACTGAACCGGCTGGTCGCACATCTGAAAATCGCTGATGTTGCTGCGCCAAAAGTTGAAGGTAGCAAGGTTTCGGGCAAGATTGTGGTCTTCACCGGAAGCTTGGAAAAAATGTCGCGGGCAGAAGCCAAAGCACGAGCGGAGGCGTTGGGGGCCAAGGTCTCCGGCTCGGTTTCGGCCAAGACGGATATTGTTGTTGCTGGCCCCGGGGCTGGGTCAAAACGCAAAAAAGCCGTAGAATTGGGGTTGATGGTTTTGGATGAGGACGCATGGCTTGCGCTTATCAGCGGATAAATGTTGAAATACACCTATGAGTAAATCACGCCCAGAGATTCTGTTTCCGCTATTCGCCGACCTAACGGCGCTTGACGGCGTTGGCCCGAAAACTGCGCTGAACTTTGGCAATATGGGGGTGAATAAACCGCGCGATATGCTGTTCACGCTACCGCTCGGCTGCATTGATCGTCGCCCGCGCGCCAGTCTGGCGGGAATGAATTTCCCGAATGTCGCAACGGTGGAGGTCGAGGCCGGGATACATCGACCACCGCGCACCAAGGGGCGACCCTATCAGGTTATGGTAAGCGACGCGGAAATGGTGTTTTTCCATGCGCGCGAGGATTGGGTGCAGCGAAACCTGCCCTCAGGCCAACGGCGGATTGTTTCGGGCAAAGTTGAGGTGTTCGATGGCTTAGCGCAAATGGTGCATCCGGATCATATTTTGCGGATCGATCAGGCGGATTCGCTGCCGAAATTTGAACCGGTTTACCCCTTAACTGCTGGCGTGACCCAGCGGGTTATGGTCAAGGCTGCGCGTTCCGCATTGGAGCGGACGACGGAATTGCCCGAATGGATCGACCCGAATTTGAAGACAGAACGCGATTGGCCGGATTGGCGCGATGCATTGAACGCCGCGCATTCCCCGAATGGCGTGCAGGATGTTGCGCCGAATTCGGCTGTGCGCGAACGCTTGGCTTACGACGAATTATTTGCGCACCAGATGACTCTGGCGATTGCGCGGGCCTCGGTTCGGCGCGCCAAAGGGGTTGAAACGGTTGGCGACGGGACCTTGCAGGCCAAGGTTTTGGCGGATTTAGCGTTTGCCCCAACGGGCGCGCAAACACGTTCGGTTGCCGAAATTCAGGCGGATATGGCCAAGCCGATACGGATGAACAGGTTGCTGCAAGGTGACGTTGGATCCGGCAAAACGCTGGTGGCGTTCATGGCGATGCTTGCGGCGGTAGAATCCGGCGGCCAGGCGGCGATGATGGCCCCGACGGAGATTTTGGCGCGCCAGCACTTGTCCGGTTTGCAGCCATTGGCCGCTGCGGCTGGTGTACGGCTGGAATTGTTAACGGGGCGTGACAAGGGCCGCGAGCGGGCCGAGAAGCTGGCGGCGCTGGCTGCTGGTGAAATTCAGATTTTGGTTGGCACGCACGCGCTATTCCAAAAGGATGTCGAATTTGACGATCTGCGGATCGCCGTGATTGATGAACAACATCGTTTTGGCGTTGAACAGCGGATGGGGCTTGGTTCCAAGGGCCGAGCCGTCGACATTTTGGTGATGACGGCAACGCCGATCCCGCGTTCGCTGGCGCTCGCGCATTATGGGGATATGGATATCTCGGTGCTCGATGAAAAACCACCAGGACGATTGCCGATTGAAACGGTGATGGTATCGTCGGGGCGGATGGATCAGGTGGTTGAACGTTTGCGCGCCGCGATTGCCGAGGGGCGCCAAGCCTATTGGGTTTGTCCGCTGGTGGCCGAATCCGAAGTGGTTGATATGGCTGCCGCCGAAGATCGGTTTCGGGCCTTGCGCGCCGTGTTCGGTGAGGATGTCGTCGGGTTGGTGCATGGGCAAATGCCGCCGCGTGACAAGGATGCCGCGATGGCGGATTTCATCGCTGGACGCACCAAATTGCTGGTGGCAACAACCGTGATCGAGGTTGGCGTTGATGTTCCTGCGGCCACAATTATTGTGATCGAACAGGCCGAACATTTTGGTTTGGCACAGCTACACCAGCTGCGCGGCCGGGTTGGTCGCGGGACGGAGGCCTCGACCTGTTTGCTACTATATTCAGGGCCGCTTGGAGAAACGGCGCAGGCGCGGCTTTCGATTATGCGCGAAACGAATGACGGGTTCCGGATCGCCGAGGAGGACCTGAAATTGCGCGGCGCTGGCGATTTGTTAGGCGTGGCGCAATCCGGTTTACCGCGCTTCCGCGTTGCGGATTTAGAGACACAGGCGGATTTGATGAAGGTTGCGCAGGATGATGCACGGATGTTTCTGCAATCTGACCCGACATTGGAAAGCGAACGAGGGCAGGCGGTTCGCACGCTTTTATACCTTATGGAGCAGGATAAAGCGGTGCGATTATTGAAAGTTGGTTAACCGAAAATAAACGTTCTCATTTTGTTCTTGACATTAATGGAACATTAAGAGAACATGTGGTTAACGAAAGGACATACCATGACCGCTCTTGTTAGAAACGTTGCCAATATTGCGCCAAGAACATTCGTTGAGGATGCTTTGGGCCTGGTTGCCATCTGTGTAATAATTTTTGCCGGTCTGTGTATCCCTGCCGTTACCTGATCGTCTGTGATTACGAGGGCTGCTATTTGGATTACGCTTAGCCTCGGACTTCTAATTACCTCGTACTCACCCACAACTCGCCGCACCCTTCGGGGTTGCGGCGTTTTTTTATGCGTTTTGAAAGGCGTCCAAGCTGGCCTCGATACATAGCATGATCGAGGCGTGGCGGTTTTTGTAATCTTTGGCGGGAAGCAGAACTTCGAATCCGTCAAACGGTGCTGACGGGGCAGGGCCGTCGGACTTTAGCATGGCTAAAAGCTGGTCGCGGCCGGTTTCGATTTCAGCCTTTGTGCGGCCCACAATCACGGAACCAACAACGGAGGCGGCGGCTTGGCCAAGCGCGCAGGCTTTGACGTCTTGGCCAAAGGCGCTGACTTTGCCATCTGCGACATTCAGGTCGACCTCGATCACCGAACCGCATAGCGGCGAGCGTTTTTTGCATGTTGCATCAGGGTTTTCCAAGCGGTCGAGATAAGGGATATCAGCGGCCAACGCCAAAATGCGTTGCGAATATAGATCTATGAGGGTCTGGTCGGTCACGCGATATTTCCTTTGCATTCCTGCCTTGGCAATTTAGATAGGGTGCAAAATGACGGATGGGAACCACTAATGTCGAAATTTGATGTCACATCTTTGAAATTTAATGACGCAGGCCTAATTCCGGCGATTGCACAGGATGAAGACGGCGCGGTGCTGATGATGGCGTGGATGAACGCCAAGAGCATTGCCGAGACGTTAAAAACCGGGCGGGTGACCTATTGGTCACGCTCAAGGGCCAGCTATTGGCGCAAGGGCGAGACATCTGGCCATGTGCAAGATTTGGTTGATCTGCGGGTCGACTGTGATCGTGATTGTCTGTTGCTTATCGTGCGCCAGACCGGACCCGCATGTCACACCAATCGGCGTAGCTGTTTTTATACGGCGATCCGAGACGGCGAAGAAGTTGAGCTAAGCCAGCCGCTATAGCCCAACCATTGCGCGAATATCTGCGGGCGTAGCGCCGTCTTGCCGATATTTGGCGATAGCACGGGAATCGTCGCGCTTGGCGAGGCGTTTGCCAGCGTCATCAAGGATCAGCCGGTGATGGTTGTAAATTGGCGCCGGCAGGTCCAGTAACGCTTGTAGAATTCGATGAATTTGCGTGGCCTCGAATAGGTCCATGCCACGCGTTACATGGGTAATTTTTTGAGCCGCGTCGTCAACAACTACTGCAAGGTGATAGGCCGGGGCAGTGTCGCGACGCAACAGGATTACGTCACCACAATGGTTTTGTAGGGTGTCAGCGTTTAGATGGTGTGTTACGGTTTTATCTATGAAAAACAGTTTGTTGACAGCAAGCGCGCCGCCAAGATGCTCGATGGATTTCGCCATGTTTAGGCGAATTGCTGTTTCCGAACCGTGCGGCAGGTTCTTGCAACAGCATGTGCCGGGATAAACGATGCCGTCAGGGCCATGAACGGGATTGGGTGTGGCGGCTTTGATGTCGCTGCGGCTGCATTCACAAGTGTAGGTGAGGCCGAGCTTCTCTAACTTTTCCAAAGCTTTAGTATAGGCTGTCAGGTTATCGGACTGGCGTAAAACTGGTTCAGGCCATGTAAGCCCAAGCCAGTTGAGGTCGTCATATATGCCCTGTTCATA
>CAZYMT010000080.1:0-13329 GCA_964649035.1 uncultured Rhodobacterales bacterium | reverse complement strand
GTTTTGGCGCCAGCGCAATGCGGGCAGCATTCAAATGGGCGTCATACTTATGGGCACTCATTGGCCATATCGCCTTGGGGCAAGGTTCTGGCGGATGGCGGCGAAACTGAAGGCGTGACTTTTGTTGATATTAACCTTAACGAAGTGGCGGAGGCGCGGGCCAAGATGCCCTCGCTAAAACATGATCGAGACTATCAACCGCCCGAGGGATAATGGCCGATAAACCGATAAGTGACCCGCTTGCCATCGCGCTTTTCAGCGAAATAACAGCCGCAGACCAATTGGCGAAGTCACGGTTCAGCCGCGCCTTGCCTGATGGGATGGAGCTGTCGCATTTCACCGTTCTGAACCATTTTGCCGGTGTTGGCGGCGAAAAAACCCCAGCGCAACTGGCGCGGATTTTCAATGTTACCAAAGGGGCAATGACGAATACTCTGTCGAAGCTTTCGCGGGCTGGATATGTGCATATTCGCCCCGATTGGGATGATGCACGGCGCAAATTCGTGTCGATATCGCCAGCTGGACAAGCCGCACGGGACGAGGCGGTTCGGGCAGTTGCACCGATATTCGATGATGTTATGGAAAATCTAGGGTCGGAAAAAATACGCGCAGCCCTGCCTGTTTTGCGAGAACTGCGCGTGTTTTTGTCAAAAAGCAGCTAGATTTTTTCGCTAGCGTTATTTTGCTCGCTGCGGATCACATAAAACGACGCGCCGATTATCAAAGCAGCCCCGATCCACAGGTTTCCGGTTGGCGCATAACCAAAGACCAAAAATCCAGCGAGCACATTTAACGGTAGTTTCAAATGATCAAACGGCTGGACAAAGGATGCGTCAGCAACTTCATATGCCCGCGCAGACAGGAAAAGCGCCAATGCGGTTAGCAATCCGGCGACAACGATCAGTGCAAGCGCTTCCATACCAGGCACCGCAAACCCACCACCGAACCCAGCAAATAGCGCGTTTACAGGCAGCAATAATGCGACCAGATAAACAGTTACGCTTTCGGCGATTTCTGTGCGCGTTAGCTTTTTGGTCAAAACCGACGTTCCAGCCCAAAGGGCAGCAGCGGCAACAGGCAAAAATGCATAGGTCGAAAATCCATCGGCCCACGGTTCCAGGATTACTAAACCGCCGATAAAGCCGACCAATGTAGCCAGCCAGCGCGAAATTCCGGGCTTTTCACCCAAAAATACCACAGCGCCCAGCGTTACAAAAAACGGAGACGTCATAACCAGCGCAATCGCTTGCCAAATTGGCACATGTGCAAGGCCAGCAACCCAAAGCTGGATACCAACCACCGAAAAGAACACCCGTAAGATATGCAAAACAGGAAAATCGGTTTTAAGAGATTTCAGACCGTAACGGGCCACGACCGGCACGCTAAAGCTGATGGCGATGAAGTATTGCCAGAAAGCCGCAGCAGTTGAGGACATCCCCATCTGCATTGTAACCATCTGGATCGAAATATTCACAACCGCGAAGGCGATTCCGGCGAGAACCATATAAATGGCACCACGCATCGCTGGCGATTGTGTCAGGAGTAACTGATTCATGTGTTGTCCTTTCAAAGACAGATATGAATCAGGACGATAGGTACACGGGTACGCAACATGCGCGTCCGTTTACCATTCTCTTTCATCCGGACTATGACCGTCGGCTCTGGAGTTACACCAGATCTGCTGACCCTCGTGAAACGAGGCGCTCGCGGGCTTTGGCTTGCACCATTTACCGCCGGTGGGGAATTACGCCCCGCCCTGAGAATGTTGCCCGCTGATTGCGGGTTCCTCACATTTAGGGGGCTTGTGGGGCGATTGCAAGCTTAGGGTTTGGTGCTGGCCGTGACATAGTTAACGGATAGGTCGCGGTCTGATACCGACCAGCTCCATTGGATCGGGTTGAAAACGAAACCTTTTCGGTCAACGGGGGTTAGGCCAGCGTTGGTTATTAGCTCAAACAATTCGTCCGGCGTGATGAATTTGTCCCATTCATGGGTGCCGCGGGGTAGCCAGCGCATCACAACCTCGGCCCCGAAAATTGCCATCATGTAGCTTTTGGGGTTGCGGTTAATGGTTGAACATAACATCAGCCCGCCATATTTTAGCAAGGTTTTACATGCGGTTAGATAGGCGAGGGGGTCGGCGACATGCTCGACCACCTCCATGTTCAGGATGACGTCGAACTGTTCGCCCGCTTCGGCGAGGGCCTCGGCAGTTGTGAAACGATAGTCGATGTCTAGGCCGGATTGTTCGGCGTGGATTTTGGCAACGGGGATGTTACGTTCGGCGGCGTCGGCGCCGATCACGGTTGCGCCAAGGCGGGCCATTGGTTCAGAAAGCAAGCCACCGCCGCAACCAATATCGAGAATACGCAGACCTTCAAACGGTTTCAGAGATGTATGATCAAGGCCAAATTCGGCGTTAATTTGTTCAACTATGTAGCCCAAGCGCACCGGATTCATCTGGTGCAAAGGTTTGAACTTGCCGTTTGGATCCCACCATTCGGATGCCATTGCCTCGAATTTAGCGATTTCATCGGGATCGACGGTATTGGCGGTTTGCGTTGCGCTCATCATTTCTTCCTGCCATGGTTGCAGCTAAACAAAGGTATACTGCAACCATGCTGGAAAACGCGAGCGATAAAAATGCGGCAAAGCTGCACGGGCTGACCGAACCGTTTGATAAGCGGGAAATTTCGGTGTCCGGCGGGCATATGCTGTATTTGGAGCAATCGGGGCCTGTTGATGGCGAACCCGTGGTGGTTTTGCATGGTGGACCGGGGGGCGGATGCCATCCGGGGATGCGGCGATATTTTGATCCAGATCGATACCGTGTGATTTTGTTTGATCAAAGAGGCTGTGGGCGCTCAAAGCCGCATGCCAGCGTTGAGAATAATACCACATGGGATTTGGTCTCGGATATCGAAGTTATTCGCCAAGAACTGGACATAGATCGTTGGACAGTTTTTGGTGGTTCGTGGGGGGCAACACTGTCGCTGCTTTATGCGCAGTCACATCCGAAACGCGTTAAAGCATTGATATTGCGCGGTGTTTTTACCCTGACGCAGGCGGAATTAGACTGGTTCTATGAAGGTGGCGCAGGGCAATATTGGCCAGAAGCATGGGCAGCGTTTTCGGAAATGATCCCTGAAGATGAACGCGAAAACATGGTTGCCGCTTATCATAAGCGCTTGTTTGGCAAGGATGATCCCGAGGTTGTGCGCTTTGCCCGTGCGTGGGCGCGTTGGGAAAATACGCTGGCAACGCTGGAATCGTCGGGTGTTGGGCATGAACCTTCCGCCTATTATGCGCGGGCCTTCGCGCGGATCGAAAACCACTATTTTACGCATAATGGCTGGTTGCGCGAAGACGGACAAATCATGAATGATATGAACAAGATAGCCCATATTCCGGGGTATATCGTGCAGGGGCGTTACGACATGATCTGTCCGCCGCACACAGCGTATAAATTGCACAAAGCATGGCCGGATTCAGTGTTGCGGCTGGTTCGTGCGGGGCATGCAATGTCGGAGCCGGCGATTGCAACGGAACTTGTTGAATTTATGAATGATCTTCCGGTGATCGACTAAATGCGGATTGTGCGTATAGTATTGGTGATTGCAGCCTTTATCCTATTGGCGTATTTGGCGAATTTGCTGGGTGACTGGATCAGAATCCAGTTGAAAATGGAAATCACACCTGAAAACGAGAGCGTCATTTTTGGCGCAACCATCGCCGCAATCATACTTTACGCACTGCTGATCGCCTTGCCGTTCGTGCCTGGTGTTGAAATTGGCGTTGGTTTGATGATGATGTTTGGCACCTCAATGGCAGTTCCAGTCTATATCTCAACAGTTGTGGGCCTGTGTTTGGGGTTCGTTTTGGGGCGGCTAATGCCGGAACGAATTATATGTGAATGCTTTGATTTCATTGGTTTAAACCGTATCAGCCGCGCGTTGAAAGAGATGATGCGAAAACCCGTTGCTGAACGTATGGACATGCTGGTTGACCGCGCCCCGAAACGCTTTATCCCGTTCATCTTGAAAAACCGATATATTGCCATTGCTGCCGCATTCAACATCCCGGGAAACTCGGTCATTGGCGGTGGCGGTGGCATTGCGTTTATGGCTGGGGCTAGCCATCTATTTGGCTTTCCAATGTATATTCTAGCGGTGGTTATCGGCGTTTCACCGGTGCCAATTCTGGTGCTAATTTTTGGGCCAACGGTGTTTGGCTAAACTAGCGCACCAAGGATTTCCGCGTTTTTAAGCATATAATCCGAGCTTTCGCCATCTTCCTCAAACCAGATTGTTGAAATTCCGGCATGGGCATGGGCGGCGCGCAGCAGGTCTTTCACTGAATGCGGGGAATTCTCGGCAAAAATAGCCGCCATCCGCTGCATCCTATCGGCATCGCGCACCAGTTCGGTATGGGGTATCGGGTTATGAAAACTATTGGCAAAATCATAGACCGGTGGGCCGATAATGCCTTTTGGATCAATGGCTAACCAGCCCCGTGGACTGTTCAGGATGTTTTCGTGATGAATATCACCATGGAGGAGGGTTCGATCGGTTCCCGCCAGCATTTCACGGGCTGAATTGGCGCAGGCCTTTAGACGCGGATCGGTTGAATTCAACAATGCCGCAAAAACCGTCTGTAATGTCGGTAAATCGGGTAATGGGCCGGAATACTGGTGCAATTTGGCGATTGTCGCAGCAATAATCCCGCTGGCTTGATCGTCTTGACCGGACAGCGCGAGGGCTTTCAGGTCTTGCGGGTCGGTACGCTCCATCAATGTTGTTAACCCGTTGGCGGCCAACAATTTCACCGCACCAAAACCGTTATAGCAGCGCAGGGCGATTTCAGTTTTTTCGTTAGTGTCCGCCTTTTTGGGGACTTTCAACATCGCTGGACCATCTGATGACTTCACCGGCAGCAGGTTGCTTGTTATCGATTCAATCGGGTCACCGTCAGGCGTTAAATTCCAGCGTTTTAGGTAAGTTTCGAACATTACAGGCTGGCCGCCAGTCGAACACCTTGGTCGATGGCGCGTTTGGCGTCTAGTTCGGCGGCAACGTCGGCACCGCCGATGATATGCGGGGTGATGCCTTTGGCGATTAACGCATCGGCGAGGGTTCGGTTTGGTAGTTGGCCCGCGCATAATACGATGGTGTCAACGGGGATCAGACGGGGTTCACCATCGGTTGAAACGATCAGTCCTTCGGGTGTGATTTCGTCATATGAAACATTATTAACCATCTCGACCCCCTTCATTTTAAGGGTTGCACGGTGAATCCAGCCTGTGGTTTTGCCCAGACCTTTGCCCAGCTTTTCGGCTTTGCGCTGCAACAAGGTCACTTGGCGTGTCGGCGCTTCGGGTTGCGGTTTAACTACTCCGCCGGCCGTTTCCGACGGATCACCAACGCCCCATTCCTTGCGCCACTCTGCCAGATTTTCGGTTGGACTATCATCTTGAACGAGGAACTCGGCAACATCAAAACCAATACCCCCCGCCCCGATAATCGCAACGCGGTCGCCGACTTTGGCGTTATCGCGCAGCACATCAATATAGCTAAGTACGTTCGGGCCGTCTTGCCCCTGAATTTCGGGGTTCCGCGGCATAACGCCGGTGGCGATGACTGTTTCGTCAAAGCTGGATAGGTCATCTGCCGACACGGTTTGACCCAGTTTCACAGTGATCTGGTGCGCGCCGAGCATTTCTTGGTAATGGGCGATGAGGGTATGGAATTCTTCCTTCCCCGGAACACGTTTGGCCATGTTCAACTGTCCGCCGATCTTGTCGGCGTGATCGAAAATGGTGACCTTATGTCCACGTTCGGCGGCGGTGATGGCGGTAGATAATCCGGCGGGACCAGCACCGATTATGGCGATGGTTTTGATAATTTTGGCAGGTTCAACCACCAGTTCCGTTTCAAAACAGGCCCGTGGATTTACCAAACAGGTTGAGGTTTTAAGCTGAAATGTATGATCAAGGCAGGCTTGATTGCAAGCAATACAGGGTGTGATCTGTGCGGCGCGGTTTTCGGCCGCTTTTGTGACAAAATCGGGATCTGCCAGAAACGGGCGGGCCATTGAAACCATGTCGGCGCAGCCATCGGCCAATGCTTTTTCTGCAACTTCGGGCGTGTTTATCCGGTTTGAAGTGATGATCGGGATGTTGACTGATCCCATCAGTTTTTTGGTTACCCAAGTGAACGCTGCGCGCGGGACGGAGGTGGCGATTGTCGGGATGCGGGCCTCGTGCCAGCCGATTCCGGTGTTGATTATGGTGGCACCAGCGGATTCCACGGCTTTGGCCAGTTGTACGACCTCGGCCCAAGTTGATCCGTTGGGGATCAGGTCGATCATCGATAGGCGGTAGATTATGATGAAATCAGGACCGACGGCCTCGCGGCAACGGCGGACGATCTCGACGGGTAGGCGCATGCGGTTTTCATAGCTGCCGCCCCATTCGTCGGTGCGTTTATTGGTGTGGGTGACAAGGAATTCATTGATGAAATACCCCTCGGAACCCATGATTTCAACGCCGTCATATCCGGCTTGTTGGGCGCGGCTGGCAGCGGTGACAAAATCGGCGATCTGTTTCTCAATACCCTCAGCGTCTAGTTCATTGGGTTTGAACGGTGAGATCGGCGATTTTATTGCAGATGGCGCCACGGCTTTGGGGCTGTATGCATAGCGGCCAGCGTGCAGGATTTGCATGGCGATCTTGCCACCCTCGGCGTGAACACGGTCGGTGACAATACGGTGGTTGGTGATGTCTTTATCGCTGAAAAGCCCTGCCGCACCGGGGAAAACGCCGCCTTCGACATTCGGGGCCATGCCACCCGTGACGATCAGCGCTACATCCCCTGCTGCACGCAACGCGTAAAACGCGGCGATACGATCCCAATCGCCGAGTTCTTCCAGATTGGTGTGCATTGATCCCATCAACACGCCGTTTTTCAAGGTGGTAAAGCCCAGATCGAGCGGGGCGAGCATATTTGGGTATTGGGTCATAAGGCGGCCTCCCGTTTTCATGGGATCATGCAGCAAAGATATTCCGAAGTCACGAGGGCCGTAACGTCATGTTTTTTTATACAAAAATATTGGCAGTGGTCACGAAATGGTGATAGCACAACCATATAGCCCATATAATCCGGAGCGGGCGACGAAAATTGGGAGAATTAAGATGGTATTTTTTATTGTTAGCCTTGTCGGCGGGATTGTCGGCGGCCTGCTGTTTCCGCAAATAGCGGCGGACCATACTTTGGGACCGATTGGCAACGCGATTACCGGATTTCTTGGCGGTGCCGCGGCGAATATTCTGGTAGTGTTGACGCTTGGCGGTGTAAATTATTACATCGTGGCGTTGATGGCTGGGTTTCTTGGCGGTGTGGTTGTTCGGGTCGGGTTCAGCGTTGTTAGCAGTCGCATAAACAAGTAATTACAAACCCAAAACGTCCAACATCGAATATTCACCGGGTTTTTGTGTGCGTCCCCAAAGGGCTGCCTTAACTGCGCCCCTTGCAAATAGCAGGCGGTCGTCGGCTTTATGGCTTAGGATGATGCGTTCACCCTCGCCCGAGAAAATTACGTCATGTTCGCCGATAACGGACCCGCCACGCAGGGCGTGAAACCCGATATCACCGCGTTTGCGAGGGCCGGTTAAACCGTCACGACCGCGATCCGAGATTTCGGAAAGGTTTTCACCACGACCTTCGGCGGCAGCTTCGCCCAACATCAAGGCGGTACCTGAAGGTGCGTCAACTTTGTGATGGTGATGGGTTTCGGTAATTTCTATGTCGTAATCGGCATCTAGCGCAGCCGCGACTTGTTTCACCAGTTGGGTCAATAAATTAACACCAAGGCTCATGTTTCCAGCGCGGATAATCGGAGCATGACGTGCGGCAGCAGCTATTTTCGCCAGATGCTCATCGGTCAGACCAGTTGTGCCAATCACCATAGGAATACGCGCTTGCGCGGCCAATTCGGCATGTGCCACTGTCGCATCAGGTGCGGTGAAATCCAGTAAGGCTTGAGAATGGGCTAGAACCTCAAGTGGATCGTCGGAAACGATGATGCCATTGGCGGTACCGCCCAGACATTCGCCTAAATCACGCCCGACCCAGTCATGACCAGCGCGCTCGGTCGCGCCAGCAATATGGGCGTTCTTGTTTTCCATGATCGCTTGCAGCAAATTCTGCCCCATGCGACCCGATGCGCCCATAACCGCGATGCCTGTTGTATCCGTCATTATCATCCCCTTTACCAATCGGGTTTAGCGTTGATTTTCGCTTATGCAAAGGGGGTGGCTTGACTTAGTCGGCTTGGGGTAGGAATAGGGGCTATGGTAAAGAACAATTTTCAAGAAGGCGCGGGTCGTTCACAACGGCAACTGCGCGTAGGCGAGCTGATCCGGAGAACATTGGCAGATGTGCTGATGCGCGGCGATCTGCATGATCCCGATCTGGCACATATCTCGGTAACGGTTGGCGAAGTGCGCGTCACCAAGGATTTGCGTGAAGCTGTGGTTTTCGTGCTGCCTTTGGGCGGTGTGAATACCGATCTGGTGGTCGAGGCATTGACCCGTAACAAAGGTGAATTGCGTCGTGTGATTACCAAAACGATGAAATTGCGGTACTCGCCCGATCTGAAATTCTTGGCCGATCGTAGTTTCGATCAGATGGATGAAACCAACAGGTTGCTCGATCTGGAAAACGTTCGGCGCGATCTGGATAAGGAATAAGCCGTGTTTGGCTGGTTTAAAAAGACCAAACCAGAAAAACGAACAGCTGCGGTCCGAATGACAACCTTGACCAACGTCGAGGTTTACTACCTGCCGATCACCAAATGTGGCAGTACGTATCTAAAAAATGTATTTTATTATCTAGAAAACGGGTCCGAACTGGCTGAAGGTTTGCGTATCCACAAGGAGGGGATATTGCCCCGTGCGAAATCCGGTGATGACGACAAAATTCGCAATAGTACCCACGCTTTTACGGTTCTTCGCGATCCGGTAGACAGATTTATCTCGCTGTATTTCGATAAGATATACGGTAACGGACCGCAAAATTTTCCAAGAATACGTGGCATGTTAGCGCAAGAGATCGGGTTGGACCTTGCTCGTGATCTGAGTGTCGAACAGCACCGGGAAAACTGTATGTTGCTTATCGATTGGTTAGAACGGAATTTGGCGCATAAAACGGATGAACCCATTAATCATCACTGGCGTTGGCAATCGGCACGTTTGAAACGTGTCGAAGAACTGGAATTGGTTCATTTGACCCTAGACGGGTTGGATCGACAGTTGCCTGCATTGATCGAAGATATAGTCCCCAATATCCGCAAAGCAATGGCGGCGGTTAAATCCCGTAATCGTACTGCAAAACCCGCTTCAGGCGACGAATTGGTCGATGATGCGTTGCGCAGTAAGATCGAAGGCGTGTATGCAGCGGATAAGGTGCTCTATTTGGCAGCAAAACAGCGTTGGGCACAGGATTAACGGAATTGGAGTGGCCACAAATGGCGCGACGTAAAAAAGGCCGGCCGGTACATGGTTGGTTAGTGGTAGATAAACCTTTGGGCGTGACTTCCAGTGCGGTAGTGAACAAGGCAAAATGGGCGTTTGATGCGCAAAAAGCTGGACATGCCGGCACCTTGGATCCTCTTGCAACCGGCGTTTTGGCGATTGCCTTTGGCGAGGCCACAAAAACCGTGCCTTACGTGACGGATTCGATGAAAGCCTACCGTTTTACCGTGCGTCTGGGGCAATCCACCAATACCGATGATGGCGAAGGTGAGGTGATTGCACAAAGCGATATTCGCCCCTCGGCTGATGAAATTCGTGCGGCTTTGGGTGCATTTAGTGGCGATATCATGCAGGTTCCACCGCAATATTCTGCGGTGAAGGTTGATGGGCAACGGGCCTATAAACTGGCGCGGGACGGCGAGACGATGGAATTGGCGGCGCGGCCTCTATTCGTGGAATCGCTGGAATTTGTGGAAATGCCGGATGCGGATCATGTGGTTTTGGAAATGGTTTGCGGCAAGGGCGGATATGTGCGCTCGATCGCGCGGGATTTGGGGCAGGCGCTGGGCTGTTATGGCTATGTGACGGCGCTGCGTCGTGTCTGGGCTGGTCCGTTTGAGGTTGAGGACGGGATTTCGTTTGAAACTTTGGATGAAATGGCCAAAGATCGGGCATTGGATCAGTATTTGCTACCGCTTGAGGCGGGATTGAATGAGCTGCCCGAACTGCCTTGCACCGTTGAAGGTGCTGCAAAATTGCGAAATGGTAATCCGGGTATGGTTATGACAGCGGATGCGGAATATGGCGACGAATGCTGGACCTCGCTTAACGGGGTTCCGGTGGCGATTGGCATATATAAAGCAGGGGAATTGCACCCGAAACGGGTGTTTGTTTTAGGGGAAAACGATGGAAATTCGGGCGAATGAACTAGGGCAACCAATTGGTGATCCGGTGGAATGGTCAGGCGCAAAACGCCCTGATCGCACGGTGATGAATGGACGGTTTTGTCGGGTTGAACCGATTGATATCGAGAAACATTCGGCGGATTTATTTGCGGCCTATAGCGCTGACAAAGAAGACCGGATTTGGACGTATCTTGCATATGGCCCCTTCAAGTCAGCCAATGATTTCAGAGAATGGATGGCAGCCACCTGTCTGGGCGATGACCCGCAATTTCATGTTATCATTGATGGCGCCACAAACAAAGCTGTGGGTGTCGCTAGCTATCTTCGAATGGTGCCTAATATGGGTGTTATCGAAGTTGGGCACATCAATTTTTCACCAGCTCTACAAAAAACGCCTGCCGCAACCGAAGCGATGTTTTTGCTGATGCAGCGAGTCTTTCAACTGGGTTATCGCCGCTATGAATGGAAATGTGACGCGCTGAATGAAGGTTCGATGCGTGCCGCCGAACGGCTAGGTTTTCGCTATGAAGGCGTGTTCCAGCAAGCGCTGGTTTATAAGGGCCGAAATCGCGATACGGCTTGGTTTTCGGTGATCGACAAGGAATGGCCAAAGCTGGAAAAAGCCTATGTCGAATGGTTGTCCGAGGAAAATATCGGTGAAGACGGTCAGCAAGTGGAAACGTTGGGTGCATTGATGGGGAACCCCTACGTATGATCACCCGGGAATTCCAGAAAGGTGACGCGCATTCGGTTGCGAATTATTCGGATTGCGAGGCATATCGCTATGATCTGACACGGGTTTGGGGCGATGGGCGCAAAGTTATGTTTTTGATGCTAAACCCTTCCACTGCCACGGAAATTCAGAACGATCCAACGGTTGAACGATGTGAAAGACGGGCGCGAACGCTTGGTTTCGGTGCGTTTCGGGTGTGCAACATTTTTGCTTATCGCGCGACGGACCCCAAGGTAATGCGGGCCGTTGCCGATCCGGTTGGACCGTTGAATGATCAGACTATTCGCGACGGTGTTACATGGGCCGACGAGGTGGTCGCGGCATGGGGCGCAAACGGCGAACACATGGATCGCGGCGCAGCGGTCGAGGCATTGTTGCGGGTCGAGCAAGCCTCACCAAAACATCTAGGCCTGACCAAAGCCGGCCACCCGAAACATCCGCTATATATCGGATATAAGGTGCAGCCGGAGAATTGGTGGTAACGACTAGTCGCGCGGTGGCTTGTGGTTATATCTGGCGAGAAAAGTTGGAACCAGTATCGTAAGGATAAGGAGCCTACCTACATGGCAGGCAGCAACAAACCCCGGGTTTGCGCCCAAAACAGCACCCATTGCGATCATGGTTTCCAATCCGCCAGGGGCAAAGGCGACGAGTACATGCGCAACCGGCATTCCCAAAAATGGAGCCAGTGGTAGCGCCGCAATAACGGCAATTGAAACCGTTATCGTGGTTGTGAGCAGCCCAGCCAACATGAATTTACGTAGTTGCGGAAAGGTTACGCCGGAAAAGCGCGATCCGATCAGTGTGCCCATGATCAAAAAACATGGCAATGCAATGTAGGGAGTTAGGGGGCCGATGGTTACCTCGCTAAGATGGCTGACGGCTGAAATTATCATCGCGCCAATTAGCAGGCCTGCTGGAACCTTAAAATACTTTAGAAGCAACCCAAACGGGACTGAAATTAGTACGAGTATAACAACATGAACCGCCGACATCGGTTTGCCAGCGGGCAATATTTCAACGTTGAAATCTATCCCTAAAAGCAGTGCAATAAAGGGAACGCTGATAGTCAGGGCAAGCAATCGCACGGATTGGGTCACGGCGATTTTGGTGGTATCGGCATTCAATGACGCGCCCAAACCAAGCACAAAGCTAAGATGGCCCGGGGTGGCGGCCAATATGCTGGTTCGGCGGTCGAATTTGAAAACGCGATGGAGGACCTCTTGTGATGCCCATAGGGCGATGGTTAACAATATTGCCAGCACGAGGAACGCAAGCGGCCAGCGTAGAAAAGCATCCGCTGCTTCGGCATTTACGCCGGATCCGACACCGATGCCGATAAACAGAAATGCGACGTCGCGAAGATTATTCGAAATCGCCAGCGGAAGGCCAATGAGGCTTACTATGCTCACCAGCAACGCTGGCCCTGTCAGCAAAAAGACCGGAAAGCTAAGATAATACGCGATAATCGCACCAATGGTGCCGATCAACAATGTATAGACAGTTACAACCAATTCGGTTTTTGGTATTTTGCTGAGGAAATCGGTCAAACTTGTTCTATCTGTTGATGTGATTTGTGGGTGTGCTGATTATCTACAAAAGAAGTGGCGGCGTAAATACATCCTGTGTGTTGTTTGTGCTAGAGCACGCCACCCAAAACATCCGCTATATATCGGATATAAGGTGCAGCCGCAGATTTGGTGATGAATTAATATAGGCGTGTTTTTGCATCGTCATCGTGAACGCTCTGAAAGTCATCAGCGGAGTGTTCGGAAGGAACAGCGGTTGCGACCCATTCGGCAAGGCTTGGCGCGGTGCGGCGTTCCCCCCATGTTTCTGTACGCCAAATACCTGAGCGGACAAACGCTTTGGAGCAATGCATCAATACACGCCTAACATCGACGGCAATTGCCAATAGGGGTTCGCGTCCGTTTATTGCATGCCGTGCCTGTATTTTAGAATCACGAACGATGCGTGCATGACCAAGCACACGAAGGGTTTCGGTATGACCGGGAATGATAAAAATTAACCCGACTTCGGAATTCACCAAAATATTTTCGAATGAATCAGCACGATTATTTCCAAGGCGGTCGGGGATGATGAGTGTGTTTTTATCGTAAACCTCGACAAAACCGGCAGGATCACCACGCGGCGAGACATCG
>CAZYMT010000079.1:0-13470 GCA_964649035.1 uncultured Rhodobacterales bacterium | reverse complement strand
AACCGCGTTTGTTTTGGGTGGCCACGGCGACACAATGGTTCCGCTGACACGTTATTCGACAGTTGCGGGTATTCCGTTGCCTGATCTCGTGAAAATGGGTTGGACTACACAGGATAAACTGGACGCAATCGTTCAGCGCACCCGTGATGGCGGCGCTGAAATCGTTGGCCTGCTGAAAACTGGTTCCGCGTTTTATGCACCTGCGACATCGGCGATTGAAATGGCCGAAGCCTATCTGAAAGATCAGAAACGTGTGCTGCCGTGTGCGGCACATGTTGCAAATGCTTATGGTCTGAAAGACACATATGTTGGCGTGCCAACCGTGATCGGTGCCGGTGGCATCGAAAAAGTTATCGAGATTGAATTGAACAAAGACGAGCAAGCCATGTTCGACAATTCGGTAACCGCCGTCAAAGGTTTGGTCGATGCCTGTAAGGCAATTGACGATACATTGACTTGATTTAGGCGAATCAATTTGGTTTGTGATCACACTTTTTCGACATGTGATCACAAACCGGCTATTTTTTCCAAATTTCCGCGAGCCGTCGCGTTTTCCCATTTTCTACTGAATAAATGCCCCTTAGGTTTTCGCGTGAATACGGAAACGATTTATTCAGACATTCGAGCGTAAATGCCTCGGAACAGCAGAAAACAAGGAACGGCGGAATGAATATTCACGAATACCAAGCCAAGAAACTACTAAAGGAATACGGCCTGCCCGTATCCGACGGCCGCGCCGTTTTGAAAGCGGACGAGGCAAAGACAGCCGCAGGCGCGCTTGATGGCCCGCTTTGGGTTGTCAAAGCGCAAATCCACGCTGGTGGCCGCGGCAAAGGTCATTTCAAGGAAACCGAAGCTGGCGAACAAGGTGGCGTACGTCTAACCAAATCAGTTTCCGAAGCCGCCGAAGAGGCACAGAAAATGCTGGGCCGCACATTGGTCACGCACCAAACTGGTCCTGCTGGCAAAATTGTGAACCGCGTCTATATCGAAGACGGCGCAGGGATTGAACGCGAACTTTATCTCGCGCTACTTGTCGATCGCGTATCGTCCCGCGTTTCTTTTGTCTGCTCCACCGAAGGTGGCATGGACATCGAAGAAGTGGCCGCGAAAACGCCTGAAAAAATCCTGTCCTTCTCGGTTGATCCGGCATCCGGCATTTCCGGCTTCCACGGTCGCCGCGTTGCATTCGCGTTGGGACTTGAAGGCAAGCAGGTCAAACAATGTGTGCAACTGATCACCACGCTGTTCAAACTGTTCAACGAAAAAGACTGCGAGATGCTGGAAATTAACCCGCTGATCGTAACCGATAGCGGCGATCTGAAATGTCTTGATGCGAAGATGTCGTTTGATTCAAACGCCCTCTATCGTCAGCCTGACATTCTAGCACTTCGCGACGAAACCGAAGAAGATCCCAAGGAATTGGCGGCCTCTAAGTTTGACCTTAACTACATCGCGCTAGATGGCGAGATCGGGTGTATGGTCAACGGTGCAGGTCTGGCGATGGCGACGATGGATATCATCAAGCTATACGGTTCTGAACCCGCGAATTTCTTGGACGTTGGTGGTGGTGCTACAACAGAAAAAGTAACCGAAGCTTTCAAAATCATCACCTCGGATCCACAAGTCAAAGGCATTCTGGTGAATATCTTTGGTGGCATCATGCGCTGCGACGTAATCGCCGAAGGCGTGGTTTCGGCCGTGAAAGAAGTTGGATTGAAAGTGCCGCTGGTCGTGCGTCTCGAAGGGACAAACGTCGAGAAGGGCAAAGAGATCATCAATAACTCCGGTCTAGATGTGATCGCAGCCGATGATCTGGGCGATGCTGCCGAGAAAATTGTTAAAGCAGTGAAGGGAGCCTGATCAATGGCCGTACTCATTAATGAAAACACCAAAGTCATCTGTCAGGGTCTTACTGGCTCACAGGGAACTTTCCACTCGGAACAAGCTGTTGCTTATGGCACAAAAATGGTTGGGGGCGTGACCCCCGGCAAAGGTGGTCAGACCCATATCGGTCTACCGATTTTTGACACAGTGGCCGAGGCGCGTCATGCGACCGAAGCCAACGCAACAGCAATCTACGTGCCGCCTCCATTCGCGGCGGATGCCATTCTTGAGGCTATCGACGCCGAGATGGAACTGATCGTCTGCATCACCGAAGGCATTCCCGTGCTCGATATGATGAAGGTTAAGCGCGCGCTCGAAGGTTCCAAATCCATCTTGATTGGCCCTAACTGTCCAGGTGTTATCACACCGGACGCTTGCAAAATTGGCATCATGCCTGGACATATCCATAAACGCGGCTCCGTTGGGGTTATCTCGCGTTCGGGTACGCTGACATATGAAGCCGTGAAACAAACAACCGATGCGGGCCTTGGCCAATCGACATGTATCGGGATCGGCGGCGACCCCATCAAAGGGTTCGAACATATTGATGCGCTAGAATTATTGCTACACGACGATGAAACACAATCGATCATCATGATCGGTGAAATCGGTGGTTCCGCAGAAGAAGAAGCGGCGCAATACATCAAGGACATGGCGAAAAAGGGCATTTCAAAACCTATGGCTGGTTTCATTGCTGGTCGTACGGCCCCTCCGGGTCGTCGTATGGGCCATGCTGGCGCGATTGTTGCTGGCGGCAAAGGTGGTGCCGAAGACAAAATCGAAGCAATGAAATCCGCGGGTTTCATTGTCGCCGAAAGCCCAGCAGGTTTGGGCGAAGCTGTATTGAAAGCTATCGGATAAGAACCAACGGCCCGCCCCTCAAAGGGCGGGCTTACAAGGAATGAGCCATAGGCTCTCTATTTAGGAGCGGACGCAAGTTGGCGGCCGGAAGTGATTATGACAGAATCTTCGAACGACGCGTTTCACGCAGAATCCTTCCTGCAAGGCCACAACGCCGAATATGTTGAACAGCTACAAGCAAATTTTGCCAAAGATCCGCATTCAGTTACGACAGACTGGCAAGAATATTTTCGTGCACTTGGTGAAAATCCAGTTGATGCCGCACGCGAAGCTGCCGGTCCAAGCTGGGCACGAAACGATTGGCCACCGGCTCCTGACGATGAGTTAACAGCTGCGCTCGACGGACAATGGGCGGATACGGAAGAAATAGGGGCGAAGGTCAAAGCAAAAGCTGTGGCAAATGGTGTTGCAGTGTCAGCAGATCAGATCAAGCAAGCCGTACTCGATTCTGTTCGCGCCTTGATGCTCATTCGCGCTTATCGCATTCGCGGGCATCTGGCCGCCGACCTAGACCCGCTGGCACTTTCGGAACAAAAACCACAACCGGAACTAGACCCGTCTAGTTACGGCTTTGCCGAAGCAGACATGGACCGGCCAATTTTCCTCGACCATGTATTGGGCCTAGAAACGGCCAGCATGCGCCAAATCGTGGCGTTGGTTAAACGAACCTATTGCGGGACGTTTGCATTGCAATATATGCATATTTCAGATCCCGAGGAGGCCTCTTGGTTAAAGGAACGGATTGAAGGGTTCGGCAAAGAAATCGAATTCACTAAAGAAGGTCGCAAGGCCATCTTGAACAAACTTGTCGAGGCTGAAGGCTTTGAGAAATTCCTCCATGTGAAATACATGGGCACCAAGCGGTTTGGTTTGGACGGGGGTGAATCCTTGATCCCAGCCATGGAGCAAATCATCAAACGCGGCGGCCAACTGGGCCTTAAAGAAGTCATTTTCGGCATGCCGCATCGTGGGCGCCTATCGGTTCTAGCCAACGTTATGGGCAAACCTTACCGTGCGATATTCCACGAATTTTGGGGGGGCAGTTACAAGCCCGACGATGTCGAAGGTTCCGGTGATGTGAAATATCATTTGGGCGCGTCGTCCGACCGAGAATTTGGCGGAAATTCTGTTCACCTCTCGCTGACCGCTAATCCCAGCCATTTGGAAGCAGTCAATCCCGTTGTACTAGGCAAAGTTCGCGCCAAACAAGAACAATACGGCGACAAGGACCGTACCCAAGTTTTACCCGTACTTCTGCACGGAGATGCGGCTTTTGCTGGCCAAGGTGTGGTCGCGGAATGTTTCGGACTGTCGGGCTTGAAAGGTCATAAAACCGGCGGCACAATCCATATCGTCGTCAACAACCAGATTGGGTTTACGACATCACCGCATAACTCTCGCTCTTCACCATACCCAACCGATATCGCGCTGATGGTCGAGGCCCCTATTTTCCACGTAAATGGCGATGATCCGGAAGCAGTGGTCCATGCCGCCAAAGTGGCCATCGAGTTCCGTCAAAAATTCCATAAAGACGTGGTTCTGGATATTTTCTGCTATCGCCGCTTTGGCCATAACGAGGGCGACGAGCCCATGTTCACACAGCCGCAAATGTACGCAGCGATCAAGAAACAGAAGACCACATTGCAGCTATATACCGAACGCTTGATCCGCGACGGCCTGATCCCCGAAGGCGAGATTGAAGATGTGAAAGCCACATTCCAGGCACATCTCAATGAAGAATTTGAGGTCGGTAAAAACTACAAGCCCAACAAGGCCGATTGGCTGGATGGGCGATGGGCGCATCTGGACACGAAAAAGGGGAAATACGAACGCGGGAAAACGCCCGTTAGGAAGGATCGCCTTAAACAAGTAGGCGAGGCCCTGACTCGTCTACCTGAAGGCTACAATCCACATAAAACCGTGGCTCGAATGCTAAATACCAAGGCCGAGATGATCAAAACTGGCAAGGGTATCGATTGGGCAACAGCCGAGGCTTTGGCTTTTGGCACGCTGATGCTCGAAGGGTATCCGGTTCGGCTATCCGGTCAAGACTGTACGCGTGGCACGTTCAGCCATCGACATTCCGGCATAATCGATCAGGTGACCGAAGAACGCTACCTCCCGCTTAACCACATTGCAAAAGAGCAAGCCGCCCAATACGAAGTCATCGATTCGATGCTCTCGGAGTATGCGGTGCTTGGCTACGAATATGGCTACACGCTGGCGGAACCTAATGCGCTAACCATTTGGGAAGCACAGTTTGGTGATTTCGTTAACGGTGCCCAAATCATGATCGACCAGTTTATCAGTTCTGGCGAACGCAAATGGTTGCGTATGTCCGGTTTGGTAATGCTGCTGCCGCATGGCTATGAGGGCCAAGGGCCAGAGCATTCCTCAGCCAAATTGGAGCGCTTCTTGCAAATGTCCGCCGAGGATAACTGGATAGTTGCGAACTGCACCACGCCGGCAAATTATTTCCACATTCTGCGCCGCCAATTGCATCGCAGTTTCCGCAAACCACTGATCATGATGGCGCCGAAATCGTTGCTACGTAACAAAATGGCAGTATCGTCAATTCAGGACATGCAAACAGGTTCCAGTTTCCATCGCGTTCTTTGGGACGACGCGGAAAAGGGCAACTCGGACACGAAATTGCGGACAGATACCAACATCAAACGTGTGGTCATGTGTTCGGGCAAAGTCTACTTTGATCTACTGGCGGAACGCGATGCGCGCGGTATCGACGATATTTATCTAATGCGGTTGGAGCAATTCTATCCGTTCCCGGCAATGTCACTGACCAAAGAGCTCGATCGTTTCAAAAACGCCGATGTTGTCTGGTGCCAAGAAGAGCCCAAAAATCAAGGTGGTTGGACCTTCGTTGAGCCAAGCATTGAATGGGTTCTGGATCGTATTGGCGCAAAAACCAAACGGCCGATTTACGCAGGCCGCGCCGCATCCGCATCGCCTGCAACCGGTTTGGCCACGCAACATAAAGCACAACAAGAGGCGCTCGTGAATGACGCGCTTACACTTTAAAGGATTGAACAAATGACAGAGATTCGTGTCCCAACACTGGGCGAAAGTGTCACCGAAGCAACCGTAGCAACCTGGTTCAAACAACCGGGCGACGCGGTAGCCGTCGATGAAATGCTGTGCGAGCTGGAAACCGACAAAGTGACGGTCGAGGTCCCTTCACCCGCCGCCGGTGTCTTGACGGAGATCGTTGCCAAGGAAGGCGAAACCGTTGGCGTGAACGCTTTACTGGCACAGTTGGAAGAGGGGGCAGTTGGTGCTGCTACTAAACCTGCGAAAGCCGAGCCCAAACCAGTTCCAGCGGCAACCAAAGACATCGAAGACGCACCTTCAGCTAAAAAGTTGATGGCAGAAAAAGGCCTTACGTCTGATCAAGTCACAGGTTCTGGTCGCGACGGGCGGATCATGAAAGAAGATGTGCTGAACGCAAGCGCACCTGCTGCCGTTGCGGCCCCTGCTGTGGTTGCTGATAACACGGCGCGTGAAGAGCGCGTAAAAATGACCCGGCTGCGTCAAACAATCGCTAGACGTCTGAAAGAAAGCCAGAACACCGCGGCCATGCTAACGACCTATAACGAGGTCGATATGTCTGCGATTATGGATATCCGGAACGAGTATAAAGAACTGTTTCTGAAAAAACATGGCGTCAAACTGGGCTTCATGTCCTTCTTCACAAAGGCTTGTTGCCACGCCCTGAAGGAAATTCCCGAAGTGAACGCAGAAATTGACGGCACCGATGTAGTTTATAAAAACTACGTGAACATGGGGGTCGCTGCAGGTACGCCTTCGGGTTTGGTTGTGCCGGTAATCAACGACGCAGATCAAATGAGCTTTGCCGAAATTGAAAAGAAAATTGCAGAACTTGGCGGTCGCGCTCGAGATGGAAAGCTGTCGATGGCGGAAATGCAGGGCGGCACGTTTACCATTTCAAACGGTGGGGTTTATGGATCGTTGATGTCTTCACCAATCCTGAATCCACCACAATCTGGTATCCTTGGAATGCACAAAATTCAGGAACGCGCGATGGTCGTGAATGGCGAAATTGTCATTCGCCCAATGATGTATCTGGCGCTGTCTTACGATCACCGTGTGGTCGATGGTAAAGGTGCTGTGACCTTCCTGGTACGTGTAAAAGAGGCGTTGGAAGACCCGCGCCGCTTGTTGATGGATCTATAAGGAAAACCCCATGCCCAACTATGACGTTATCATCATCGGCGGTGGCCCTGGCGGCTATGTTTGCGCAATTCGCTGTGCGCAGCTCGGCCTAAAAACCGCTTGTGTCGAAGGGCGTGGTGCGCTCGGCGGGACCTGTCTAAATGTCGGATGCATTCCGTCAAAAGCGTTGTTACATGCCTCGCATTCTTTACACGAAGCGCAGCATAATTTTGTCAAAATGGGTTTGATGGGTAAATCCCCATCAGTCGATTTCGGAAAAATGCTGGACTATAAACAATCGACGATCGACGGAAATACCGCTGGGATTGCTTTTTTGTTCAAGAAGAACAAAGTCGATTACATCGAAGGTTGGGGTACAATTTCTGGAAAAGGTGAGGTCACCGTTGACGGCACAGTTTACACTGCCAAAAACATCGTGATTGCGACGGGCTCCGAACCTTCCTCACTACCTGGTGTCGAAGTGGATGAAAAAATTGTGGTAACCTCGACTGGTGCATTGAGCCTGCCAAAAGTCCCAAAAAAGCTGGTTGTCATCGGCGCAGGCGTGATTGGATTGGAATTGGGCTCCGTTTATGCACGACTTGGTTCCGAAGTAACGGTTGTCGAGTTCTTGGATCAAGTAACCCCGGGGATGGATGGCGAGATCTGTAAAACCTTCCAGCGAAGCTTGAAAAAGCAGGGTTTGAATTTTGTCATGGGCGCTGCCGTTCAAAAAGTTGAAACTAACAAAAACAAAGCCAAGGTTACTTACAAGCTGCGTAAAAACGATGCCGAGGAAACCATAGACGCCGATGTTGTACTGGTTGCAACGGGGCGTAAGCCTTATACGGATGGTCTAGGTCTCGCTGAAATAGGCGTTGAAATGACGGATCGCGGGCAGGTAAACACCGACGTTCATTGGCGCACAAATGTTGATGGTATTTATGCCATCGGCGATGTAATCACCGGACCGATGCTAGCCCATAAAGCCGAAGATGAAGGCATGGCCGTCGCTGAAACTATTGCGGGTCAAGCTGGTCATGTGAATTACGATGTCATTCCGGGGGTCATCTATACGACACCGGAAGTCGCGTCCGTTGGTAAAACCGAAGAGCAGCTGAAGGAAGAAGGACATGCTTATAAAGTTGGAAAGTTCAGCTTCATGGGCAATGGCCGTGCCAAAGCCAATTTCGCGGGTGAAGGTTTTGTCAAAATGCTAGCCGATGCTGCAACCGACCGAATTTTAGGATGCCATTTGATGGGACCCGCTGCCGGCGAGTTGATCCATGAGATTTGCGTTGCAATGGAATTTGGTGCTTCTGCCGAAGATTTGGCGCGCACATGTCATGCGCATCCAACATATTCCGAAGCAGTGCGCGAAGCGGCATTGGCATGTGGTGACGGCGCGATTCACGCGTAAGCCTTGCCCCAGAAAAGGAACGGCCCAGAAGGGCCGTTCTCTTGAGGCGGGAGAGCCTCTTAGCTTTTCATGCCATCCCAGAAATTTTTAACTTTGCCAAAAAAGTCGCTGGATGCAGGGTTGTTTTCGTTGCTTAAGTTTTCGAACTCACGCAGCAATTCTTTTTGACGCCCCGTCAAATTAACAGGCGTTTCTACAGCCAACTCTATATACAAATCTCCAGCACCACCCCCACGTAATGCGGGCATGCCTTTGCCTTTCAAACGCAACTGTTTTCCAGATTGAACGCCTGCCGGAACTTTGACCCGCGAACGCCCACCATCCAAAGTTGGCGCTTCTAATTCACCACCCAAAGTTGCGGTGCTCATAGACACCGGGATACGACAGAACAGGTTCTGGTTTTCACGTTCAAAAATTTCGTGTGGGCGCACTTCGATAAAAATATAAAGATCGCCAGATGGCCCGCCGCGCAACCCCGCCTCGCCCTCGCTTGCAAGACGAATGCGCGTACCAGTTTCGACGCCAGCAGGGATGTTAACGTTCAGGGAACGATCTTTCTCGACACGGCCGGAACCTGTGCAAGTACCACAAGGATTATTGATGATTTGGCCACGGCCTGAACAAGTCGGGCACCCGCGCTCAACGGTAAAAAACCCTTGTTGCGCACGCACTTTACCCATGCCTGAACATGTTGGGCATGTCGTGGGTTCGGCACCACCTTCGGCACCAGTTCCGCTGCAAACATCACATGCGACTGAACTAGGCACATTGATTGCAGCCTGTTTCCCAGCAAACGCTTCTTCCAGGGACACGCGCAAATTATATCGCAAATCTGATCCGCGTGTCGCCCGCTGCCCACCGCGCCGCTGACCACCACCGGCAAAACCGCCGAACAGATCGTCAAATACATCGGAAAATGCGCTGGAAAAATCACCCTGACCGGCACCGCGATTGAAACCGCCACCCGCACTAGCACCAGTTCCACCTTCAAAAGCGGCATGACCGAAACGATCATAAGCAGCCTTTTTCTCGGCATTTTTCAGAATGTCGTAGGCTTCGTTAACTTCTTTGAACTGTTCTTCGGCGTTTGGATTGTCCTGATTTTGGTCAGGATGCAGCTCTTTCACCTTGCGGCGATAGGCCTTTTTCAGGTCCGCATCAGACGCACCTTTGGTCGAGCCTAGAACATCGTAATAATCACGCTTTGCCATTCGGGATTTCCTTCTCCGCAAACAAAATGGTCCACCCGTCAAGGGTGGACCATGCTTTGTGCAGGATTAGTTTAGGCCTTATCGCCTTTATCGAGGTCCTCGAAATCAGCGTCGACAACATCACCTTCTTCGATGTCGTCAGGTGTTGTCGAACCTTCAGCTTCGCCAGCGGCTTCAGCTTCGTCTTGCTGCGCTTTATAGATCGCTTCGCCAAGTTTCATAGCCGATTCAGTCACGTCCTGAGTACGAGTTTTGATGGCTTCTACGTCGTCACCTTCAACTACCTCTTTCAGGTTTTTCAGCGACATTTCGATAACTTCAACCGTTGTCGGGTCAACCTTATCGCCATGATCCGCGACCGATTTTTCAGTGCTATGGATCAAAGATTCAGCGGAGTTTTTCGCCTCAACCAGATCCTTCTTCTCTTTATCAGCCTCAGCGTTTTCTTCAGCTTCGCGAACCATTGCTTCGATGTCATCATCAGATAAACCACCAGAGGCTTGGATCGTGATTTTATGTTCCTTATTCGTGCCCTTATCTTTGGCCGTAACAGAAACGATGCCATTAGCATCAATATCAAACGCAACTTCGATCTGTGGAACGCCGCGCGGTGCTGGCGGGATTTCCTCAAGATTGAACTGGCCGAGCATCTTATTGTCGACAGCCATCTCACGTTCGCCTTGGAACACACGAATAGTCACAGCGTTCTGGTTATCCTCGGCGGTCGAGAAGGTCTGACCTTTCTTCGTCGGGATAGTTGTGTTGCGATCAATCAGGCGTGTGAACACACCGCCCAAAGTCTCAATCCCAAGCGACAGAGGGGTCACATCAAGAAGCACAACGTCTTTGACGTCGCCCTGAAGGATACCGGCCTGAATAGCCGCGCCCATGGCAACAACTTCGTCAGGGTTCACACCTTTATGTGGCTCTTTACCGAAGAATTTGGTTACTTCTTCGATAACTCTCGGCATGCGGGTCATACCGCCGACCAAAACAACCTCGTCAATGTCACCTTTGGACAAGCCGGCATCTTTCAATGCTGCCGCGCAAGGCTTCATGGATTTCACGATCAAGTCGCCAACCAGAGATTCCAGTTTTGCGCGAGTCAATTTCATGACCATGTGCAAAGGCTGGCTGGTTTTTGGGTCCATCGAGATGAACGGTTGGTTGATTTCAGTATTCGTGGCCGAGGACAATTCAATCTTGGCTTTTTCCGCAGCTTCTTTCAGACGCTGAAGCGCCATCTTGTCGCCCTTTAGGTCAACACCAGTTTCTTTTTTGAATTCTTTCGCCAAATAATCGACGATCCGCATGTCGAAATCTTCACCACCAAGGAACGTATCGCCATTGGTTGATTTCACTTCGAACAGTCCATCGTCAATTTCCAGGATGGATACATCAAACGTGCCGCCACCAAGGTCATAAACCGCAATGGTCCGGCCGCCTTCTTTGTCGAGGCCGTAAGCCAACGCCGCCGCAGTCGGCTCGTTGATGATACGCAGAATTTCGAGGCCAGCGATTTTACCCGCGTCCTTGGTTGCTTGACGTTGTGCATCGTTAAAATAAGCAGGAACCGTCACAACCGCTTGGGTCACGTTTTGGCCCAAATATGCTTCGGCAGTTTCTTTCATCTTTTGCAGAATGAATCCGGAAACCTGCGATGGTGAATATTTCTCGCCTTGGGCTTCAACCCATGCGTCACCATTACCGCCGTCAACGATATTATATGGCACCAAAGCCATGTCTTTCTTTACCATTGGATCGTCGAAACGACGGCCAATCAGACGCTTGATAGCGGATAGGGTGTTTTCAGGGTTGGTAACAGCTTGGCGTTTGGCGGCTTGGCCAACCAAACGTTCATCATCCGTGAAACCTACAACGGATGGCGTGGTTCGCGCACCCTCGGAGTTTTCAATAACTTTAGCTTGCGCCCCGTCCATGATGGCCACACATGAGTTGGTGGTTCCGAGGTCAATTCCGATTACTTTAGACATTAGTCTTCCTTTCTTGCGGCGATATGAAGTCCGAGTCCATTCCGGCCCTCGATCTTCTTCCCAATATTTATCCTCTAAAGAGGAAACGTTTGAGGGGTATATAGGTGGGGATAAGGGGTGCTGCAAGCACTCGACTATCAAGTTTTTCACGTTTCTTACAGAAAGTTCGATTATTTACAACAAACCGCAGGGCAAAGCCCTTTTCTTACCGGTTTCATCCAATGCAACAAAGACAAATACGGCCTCGGTTACTTTGATTTGTTTTTGCTGCGGACGACGCGTCGCCCATACTTCGACACCTATATGCATGGAGGTCGTTCCCTCTTTCAGCATTTCTGCGTGGATCGACACCAGATCCCCGACCAGAACTGGTTTGTGAAAAGTCATCGCATTTACGGCAACAGTGGCAACCTTGCCAACCGAACGGTTCGTTGCAATGACAGACGCGCCAAGGTCCATTTGTGACATTATCCAGCCACCAAATATATCGCCGTTGAAATTTGTGTCGGCGGGCATGGGAATGGTTTGCAACGCCAGCAAGCCTTTTGGTTTATCACTCATAGCATTGACCTTTTACCCCAGCTATTGCTCATATTTTTGCGCAGCCAAAATTCGACCATCAATCCAATTGTTACAGCTCCAAGCGTAAAATATATCGGATATTCAATGTTGGACCGCAACGGAACATAATTCACGAACGCCGCTCCGCGCGCCTGATCGATCACATGAAAGAGCGGGTTCCAGTCGAACCAGCCAACCATCGATGCGGACATGTAATTTGCGGGTAGCATCTTGCCGCTAGTTATCATGTTCGCACGACGATACAGCATCGATACCATTGGAACAAATTTTGGGGCAAATGGTTTCATAATCAGAAATAGTAATCCGATTGCAACACCGCTGGACCAAGCCAAAACGAAGGGCAGAATTAGCCCAGCCGGATTGTAGAATTCCAACCCTCCACGCGTCGCATGGACCACAAATAAAATCAGCATAATGCTCAATATCTGCAAATACAGCTCGGAAAGTGCGGTTGCCAAGATACTAAGCAATGTGTTCATAGGGGCGTGTAGCATCATTGAACTAGTCGGTGCGGCAGCCCCCATAACGCTGCTAATGGCCTTGTTATGCGTGAGGAATAAGAAGATCCCTGTTAACAGGAAAACAACAAAATCTCCGCGTATAGCAACGCCGCGCATTCCAAGAACAGTATACATAAGCGCAAATATACCCAACATGGTAAGGCTTTGTGCCATGGTAAGAAGCAGGCCTAATGTTGCGTTCCCGCTTTGCGTGCGTACGTTTCGAACTATTGAATGGTACAACAGGGCCAGAAAGGAATTTCCAGCCTCGAATATTGATCGATTTCGCTTAGTTCCGAACATCGTTAAAACGTACCTTGCTCATAGTTTGTATGTATGCCCATAAAGACATAACATTATGTCCGCAATATTTACAAAAGGCTACCATCATGTCGAATGTTGAAATTATCTCGGAAATCCGCCGTTTGTCTATTCTGGCTGGTGCCGAGATTATGGAAATCTACAATGGTCCTGATTTCGACGTGCGCTTAAAGTCCGACGACAGCCCGGTAACTGCCGCGGATGAAGCCGCCGACAAACTGATTTTTGCTGGGCTTCGTGCGGCCTTCCCTGACATTGAAATCGTAACGGAAGAACAGAGCGACAGCCATAAAGTTACCGCGAGCCGTTTCTTTATCGTCGATCCATTGGATGGCACCAAGGAGTTCATTCATAGACGCGGCGATTTTACGGTAAACATTGCATTGGTCAGTATATAATAAATATACTTTGACATATTGAAGATTCCCGTGGCACTTGTTGCCAACTTGCAGCTCCTCCCAGACAAAGGTTGATTTGAATATAATATATTTCTTGTATTGTGA
>CAZYMT010000078.1:0-13515 GCA_964649035.1 uncultured Rhodobacterales bacterium | reverse complement strand
AGGCACGTTCCAAGCCAATTTTGAATATGATATCGCCGCGCTAAGCATCGATTTTACTGCCGATAAAGGTTGGTAATAGGCGTGATCCAAAATCCCTTGAACCATATACCAAAACCCAAAGAACATACATGCCCAGATATACATCGAAATACCGGCTCGTAGCCCAAGCGCGGCAGCGGAGGTACTTCCGCCAATTTTCTTGCCCATGCCCCACCAGCCCATCATGAACCCTAGAACTCCGACCACAACTGACATTCCGGTGCTAGCGCGCGCCAATGATGGAATATTATCATGTGTGTTGACGACAACCATGATGACAATCACACCGCCAATTGCCATAAATATCGCAGCGATAAATCTTGCGGCTGTGGGCATTTATATTCTCCTAGTTTCAATTTGTTACGTGCATCTTAACAGTAATTTTTGCAATCCGCCAAGTATTCTAAAGCACTTGATCGAGAGCTTTCAACAATTGTTCGACTTCCTGCATATTTGTGTAATGCACAAAGCTAACACGCAACACGCCGTGGGCAGGGTCAACGTTAAGCGCTTCGAGCAATCGAACCGCATAGAAATCGCCGCCACCCGCCATAATACCCAGCGCCGCTAAATCCCGCGTGACCTTTTCCGCCGCATGACTAAGCACGATGGAAACGGTTGGAACACGTTCCTCGGCGCGGTCGGATCCGATAAGGCGTATATCATTGCGCCCGCGCAAATATTCCAGCAGCGGTTTCAACAATTCCGTTTCATGCGCTGATTGCAAGCCAACCACGGCACGCCCCTTTTCGGCCTCGGTGGCCCAGTCATCAAAATGATGCGCATAAACCTCGTCAACATAATCCGCCATACCCGCCGAGGCCGCCACTTGCGCATGATCCGGCCCCGCAGGCGTGAACCGTTTTTCGGCATAGCCCGCATTAAAATAATGCCCTTGATAGGGTAATTTTGCCGACAAATCTCTGGCAATAAACATAATTCCCTGATGTGGCCCAAAGGTTTTATAGCTGGAGAAAAGGTAAATATCCGCCCCTAGCGCCCCGATATCAGGCAAGCCATGCGGCGCATAACTGACCCCGTCAACACATGCAACTGCGCCCGCACCGTGGATAATCGCACAGATTTCCGCCACCGGATTGATCTGCCCGACAATGTTGGAGCAATGCGGGAAACAGACCAGTTTCACCTTGTCATCCAGCAAATTTGCTAAATCCGTAGGGTCCAGAAATCCGGTTTCCGGGTCGACCTTCCATTCACGAACCTCGGTGCCGCTATCAGCCAAACGCCGCCACGGTCCCGAATTCGCCTCGTGATCCTGATTGGTGACAATGATCGCATCACCCGTTTTCAACGTCTCGCGAAATGCTTGCGACAAGACATAGGTGTTCTGCGTGGTTGAGGGGCCGAAGGACAATTCATCGACGCCGATATTCAAAATCCCCGCCAGTCGCATCCGCGCCTCATCCATTTCCTCGCCACCCAAATGTGACGCCTCAAACGGATAATAGGGCTGCACTTTGCGCGTCCGGTAAAAACGCGACAAACGGTCAATCACGAACTTGCTGGTATAAGATCCGCCCGCGTTTTCAAAAAACGCCTGCCCCTGCAACGAGGGTTCACTGAACGCTGGAAACTGCGCCCGTATGAAATCTATATCCAGCTTGGCCATCTATCTTTCCTCGCAAGTTTAACTAAAATTTTACAAATACCGCGTATAACTCAAATTACTGAGCGATACTGGCCGAAAGGTCAACACGGGTTTGTCGCGCTATTTAATATCCAATTCCGCTGCTTACCACGCAGCACATTACCCGTCCCAATGCGTTGCGCCTATTTGGCTTATGTCAGCAACGGCTCAGATTTGGGACATAGCGCGGGAAACCCGTCTCAGTATCGATTTGTCCTTAACCCTGACAGGTCAGCCAAGTTCGCACAGAACTCCCCGAGAATTAGGCAATTCAAGGCACGGTTTCTCCGAACGCCTCTTTTTTTCGTGCTTTCGCACCCCATCAAGGAGTCCTCCCGTCCGTCAGGGTCGTCGTTTTGCACGCAAAACGAGCCCCCGCCCGTTGGGCCAAGCCTCGCCTGCGGCTCGGTTAGGCATTTACGTCAACCACGACACGACCTTTAACCTGACCTTTCAGAATTGCCTTACTGAGGTCTGGCAAGTCAGCCAATGTTGCCAGTTGGATCATGGTCTCCAGTTTGTCCATTGGCAGGTCTTTGGCGATCCGTTCCCATGCGCGGACACGGTTGTCGTAAGGTTGCATAACGCTGTCGATTCCCAGCAGGTTAATGCCTCGCAGCAGGAACGGGATAACCGTTGTCGGCAGCCCCATGCCACCAGCCAAACCAACTGCCGCCGCCGAACCACCATATTTCAACTGTCCCAGCACCCGCGCCAGCATATCACCGCCAACGGCATCGATACATCCGGCCCAGATCTCACTTTCCAGCGGACGTTTGATGATTTCGTTAATGTCTTCTCGGGCGACAATCTGCGTTGCACCCAGCGATTTCAAATATTCCGCCACCTCGGGACGCCCTGTCACCCCCGCAACTTCATAGCCCAAATTCGCCAAAATTGCCGTCGCAACCGAGCCAACACCCCCCGCAGCACCCGTCACCAGCACCGGACCATTTTCCGGTTTCAGCCCGTGATCCTCCAACGCCATAACCGCCAGCATCGACGTAAATCCCGCCGTTCCAACCGCCATCGCTTGGCGTGTAGTCAGCCCATCCGGCAGCGGCACCAACCAATCGCCCGAGACCCGCGCCTTTTGCGAATACCCGCCCCAATGCGCCTCGCCGACACGCCAACCGGTTAACACAACCTTGTCGCCGACGGCGTAGCGCGCATCCGATGAAGCCTCGACCACACCGGCGAAATCAATGCCGGGAATATGCGGGTAATTGCGCACCAGACCGCCACCCGAACCGATACAAAGCCCATCTTTATAGTTAACGGTTGAATAGTCCACGGCGACCAAAACCTCGCCCTCCGGCAGGTCATTAATAGTTAATTCTTGAATCGAGGCCGACGTGCCCTCATCCCCTTTTTCGACCACTAGCGCCTTAAAAGTCATATTTTCCTCCGAATTTCGTTATGCCAACCTGCCAATATTCCACAATATTTTGCAATCGAAATAACTGCACAGCAAATTTTCTGCAAATTTTACCAAGCGTTAAGGAATTTCAACAATTCTTACTCAAAGTTTAACGAGTCGTCGAGGGATATTATGAGAGAGAAAACCAGCATTACCGCCATCGGCTCTTGCCGGATTAGCACCCCCTTTAAAGCAGCCTCGCAGCTTTACCCCGTCTATAACAATTCCAATCGCGTTTACGGCTATACCCATTCCAGCGCCGAGGCTTTGCAGCAGATCAAGTTCCTGCAAGGGGATTTTGCGCCGCTGCCCGACACCCTACCCGTTCTGATGCCCAACGCGGATATGGAGGGGTTGGAGGCAACGATCCACACCCCCTCCGACATATATTTCATCGAACTTTCCTCGGCGAAAAAATTACAAATTGGTGACGTGCAGGTACAACTGAATTACGTCACCCAGCATTTTGGCGACTTTTTCGGTGACCGGACCCGTGCAGCGGATTTCTGGCGGTTGGCGGATGGCAGCAAAAATGCCGAGAAGCAGGCGTTTCTTGATGTGTGCCCCGAATATCAAACACTTGGCGACACCGATAAATTGTTGCTGTCAGAACTGACCCGCCAGCTTTCGACGTCTGTTTCCATCGCCAAAGACATCGCCGAAATTCGGGCCCGCCTACCACGTGTCGTCTTCATCACCCATTGCAACGCAAACACCACCAACGGCCAACACATCCCGTCACGCGCCAAATATATCGCGATGGTCGAAGAAGCCGCCGCCAGCGAAAACGCAGTAATTTTCAACCCCACAGCTTCGATGCAAGCCTTTGGCCAAGCTGATGCCATGTCGGACAGCGAAACCAGCCTATCGCATTATTCCGAAGAATTCGGGCAATTCCTGTTCGACGGATTATTCCAACGCCACATCACCGATTTGCACAATACCGGCGGGCGCCTGCGCCCCACCGAGGCCCTCGCAAAAGCCATCACTCAATTCCAGTCTCGCAGCCAAATACAGTCAATCTCGCCCCATATCGGCGGAGTCACTATGATCACGGGATCACTTGGCGCAGGCGGGGCAGAACGCCAATTGACCCGCCTTGCGGTGGAAATGAAGAAACGCCAAGACATCACCGAACCCGACCAGATCGGCATCACCGGCAATGTCGAAGTGGTCGTTTCTAACCTGTCCCCCGAGCTTGGTCGCGACTTTTTCTTGCCAAAACTTCAAGATGCCAATGTCCCCGTTTCCGTGATCAAAAACCTACCGGCAACGCTGGAACAAGGGGCGTTATCGCCTGCCTTGCACCAGCTTGTGCGCTACCTGCCGCCACAAACCCAAGACGCCATCCAGCGCCTGACCCCGCATTTGCTGCGTGAACGCCCCGAGGTCGCCTATATCTGGCAAGACGGCGCGGTTTTGGCGACAGCTTTGGCGGCGCTGGCCGCAAATATCCCGCGGATCGTTATTTCGCTGCGCGGCATGCCACCAAATATGCGCCCTGAAATGATGAAGGATGAATATTTTGATATGTATTGCGCGTTGGCCAAGGTTCCCGGCGTCACATTTTCTGCCAATACTTACGCCAGCGCCGACGCTTACGCCGAATGGTTAAGCCTACCGCAAGGCAGCGTTGAAACCGTGCATAACGCCGCCGAAGCCCAACCTGTTGAAGGGGCCGAGGATGAACGTCAGGTCTGGGATGATTTTGTCGAAAAAACCGCTGACGCCGATTTCACCTATGGCGGAATTTTCCGTTTCGACCAAAATAAACGCCCGATCATGTGGCTGGAATTTGCCGCCGCCGCATTAGCCGCCTACCCGCGCAGCCGTTTCATTCTTGTCGGTGACGGTGCCGAATTCCAAGCCGCCCAGACATTCGCCCGTGACATGGGTATCGCTGATCGCTGCCTGTTCACCGGAAAATCCCGCCATGTCGGATTCTGGTTAAACCGCATGGACGCACTTGGCCTAACCTCGCGGCTTGAGGGGCTACCAAACGTCTTGATCGAGGCCCAGTTCGCCGGCGTCCCCGTCATTTCCACCCCCGCAGGGGGCGCGGGCGAGGCATTTATCCCTGGCCAAACCGGATTCCTGCTAGATTCAACCGAAAACCCGCGATTACCGCAATTCCTGACCTATTATCTGGACCTCGCAACCGACAAGGAACGCCGCCGTCAAATGGGTATCGACGCCCGCCGTTTCGCCCGCAAATCCTTTGCAATAGATCGCATCGTTCCCCAAACGCTGGACCTATTATGTGATCGCCCGGCCAAAACGCAAAGCTTCCGCAAGGCCATCCGCGCATGATCGCCGTCGCGCAAATTAATGACGGTTTGTGGAATTGGTCCGGCACCATCCACGCCATCATCTTGCGCGAAATTCGCTGCCGTTTTGCCGGTGATCCCATTGGCTACGCCTGGACATTTCTCGTGCCACTGTTGTGGATCGGCACCCTGATGGCGTTCTTTACGCTGGTGGATCGCACCCCCGGCATCCCCGTCGACACCCCCGCATTTATCGCCACCGGCGTCGTGCCTTACGTGTTATTCCGCTATTCCATCGCGTCAATGCCACGCGTCGCTAGCAGCCACCGCCAATTGGTCAATTTTGTCGGGGTGCGCGTTTCCGACCTGTTATTTGCCGCCGCCTTGTTGGAACTTCTAAACGCCATCATCATCTTTTTGCTGGTCTGGCTGGCCATCGCAATCGTCTTTGGCCCCATCCAAATCCACGACCCGCTATTAACCATTCAAGGGATACTGCTAACGGCCGCCATTGGTTCCAGTTTTGGTCGCCTCGCCACCATCCTCGGCTTGATTTCCGAGACCGCCAAACGCGTGATCCCCGTAATATTGCGGCCAATGTTCTGGATTTCCGGCATCTTTTTCACCACCACCGAGCTGCCGCCAAATTTGCTAAAATACCTTTACTGGAACCCGCTGTTGCACGCAGTCGAAACCACCCGCTCCGGCGTATTCCTCGATTACCATTCCGAATTCGCTGACATCCGCGTGCCACTAATCATTTCCGCCGGATTTTTGATGCTGTCTTACGTCTTACAAGACGCAGCTCTGCGCGCCCGCGACGGGAGAGAGCTAACATGATCACCCTATCAAACGTCACGCGCTATTACATGAACGACTCCGATCCGGAGATCATCTTAAACAACGTATCCATCCGTTTTGGCCGGATGGAGCGCGTTGGTATTTTGGCCCTCGCAGGCAGTGGAAAATCAACCATTACGCGGTTGATTTCCGGTGTTGAGCGCCCTGATATCGGCCATATCCGCCGCGTCTGTGACGTCTCATTTCCCATTGGTTCCACCGCTGGTTTCCATGACGGCCTGACGGGCAAGGAAAACATCCGCCACCTCGCGCGGCTAACACGGCGCGACATCGGTGAAACCATTGATTATTGCGAAAGTTTTGCCGATATCGGCAAGAATTTCAAACGCCCCGTCGGCCAATATTCCCCCGCCATGCGCGCCCGCCTCGGCTTTGCGTTTTCTATGTCGGTCGAATATGACACCTATCTTAGCGACGGTATTATCAGTGCTGGTGACCACCTGTTTCGCGATAAATGCGAGGCCGCCCTCCATGAGCGCCTAACCCGTTCCGGCCTGATATTATTGTCACGCCATGCGCGGACCCTGAACCGTTTTTGCAACCGTTTTCTAGCATTACACGAGGGCCAGCTAGTCCCCTGCGATTCTGCCGAAGAAGCCCAAGACCTGCTGGATTATGCGAGCGCATATGGCGACACATTCTGGAACGAGGCAGCCCGTCATGCCTGATCCAAAAAACTCCCCCACCATTGCCGAAGAAACCGAGCGCCTGAAAAAATGGCGGGAGGTTCGGCGCAAAGCTGCGGCGGATCCGGCAACCAATCGGCAGGAACGCGCGGCCACGGATCGCGAGACCCGTCTTGATCTTTTTGAGAAAGACAAAGCCCGCCGTATCCGCGACGCCGAGGAACGCCGCCGCGACGACGCCGAAGCCATCGAAAATCGCCGCATGGAAAAGGCGCGCATACATCTAGAAGCCCTTGATGATATCGAAACGGCCAAGAAACGTCTGTTGGCCGCACGCCAAAAATCCCGCCAGATTGCGTCGGCAATGTTGGGCGTTTTTGTCGGACTGCCAACATTGGCCACCGCTATTTTCTTTGCGTTCATCGCGGAACCGGTTTTCCAATCAACCAGTATTTTTGCGCTGGACGCAGCCCATCCAGTGGCCCTACGCAACCCGCTTTTCGCGGACACATCACCGAATTATCCATCCAACATGGCTCCAGCTTTTCAGTTGCGCGCCCAACTTTCCAGCAATGATAACGCCCCGTTCGAGGTGGCCATTGACCAACAACAAGGGTTGCTAACCCTTACAACATTTGGCGCAACGGCGATAGACGCCGCCAATTTGAACCACCGCATAATTACCCGCGCCGAAACCTTGGCCTCGCTCAGAATATTGGCCCAACCAACATTCGCCAACGCCCCCAACGCGCGGGTGTTTTCGAACACAATTTTGATGTTTCTCACCAGCCTATCCCTATTCGCTATCTCGGCGATTTTCATCCAATCGATCTTACACCATTCACGTAACTAATTTCGGAGTCTGCTCATGAATATCACCACCCCACTTGATATGCTTAACACCGCCACCGACGCCCCACGACGCACCGACGAAACCATCGCCGTGATCGGTTTGGGCTATGTCGGCCTGCCAGTTGCCGTGGGTTTTGCCCGCCATTTCGAAAATGTCATCGGCTTTGATATCAACATCAAACGGATCGAGGAATTGTCGATGGGCTTCGACAACACCCTAGAAATTGGCCGCAAGGAAATCATCGATTCCCCGCTAGAAGTCTCTGCAATCCCCTCAGATCTTGGTCAAGCCAGCTTCTTTGTCGTCACCGTCCCCACCCCGATTGACAAGGGTAATCGCCCTGACCTGTCACCGCTAAAAGCCGCCTGTAGAACCCTCGGCCCAGCCCTGTCCGAGGGCTGCGTGGTCGTGTTCGAATCCACTGTTTATCCCGGCGTGACCGAAGATATTTGCGGGCCATTATTGGCCGAAGCCTCCGGCCTGCGCTGCGGTATTGATTTCAAACTGGCCTACAGCCCCGAACGCATCAATCCCGGCGACACCATCCACCGCCTTGAAACCATCACCAAAGTTGTATCCGGACAAGACGCCGAAACCTTGCAACGCGTCGCCGACGTTTACGGAACCCTCGTGCCGGTCGGCGTTCACCGCGCGACCTCAATCCGTGTCGCTGAAGCCGCCAAGGTCATCGAAAACACCCAACGCGACGTCAATATCGCCCTGATGAACGAGATCGCCATGATCTGCGAACGCATGGATATCCGCAGCCGCGACGTGATCGAGGCCGCGTCAACCAAGTGGAATTTCCTACCCTTCACCCCCGGTTTGGTCGGCGGGCATTGTATCGGTGTTGACCCCTATTACCTGACCACCAAGGCCGAAGAACTGGGCTATCACTCCGAGGTTATCTTGTCGGGGCGCCGTGTAAATGACGGCATGGGGGCGTTCATTGCCCAGAAGGCGGTAAAAATGTTGTCGGCGATGCATGTGCCCTTAACCATCGCACGGGTTGGCGTTCTGGGGCTGACATTCAAGGAAAATGTGCCGGATCTGCGGAATTCAAAAACCTTCGATATCATCGAGAACCTTGCCGAATTTGGTGTAAAATCGATGGTGCATGATCCGATGGTGCGGCCGACAGATATTGCGGATAGCAGTGATTACAAATGGACGGAGTTGGCGGATATGCCGGAACTTGATCTGCTGATCCTCGCCGTTCCGCATCGTGCCTATGTCAATAATCCCGACGATTTTCTGGACGGAATGCTGATCGAAAACGGTGCCGTGATCGACGTGCGTTCAGCCCTGAACACCAGTATTTTACCCAAAAAAGTCAAATATTGGAGCCTCTAGCGGACGTAGCTAGCGCCCAGGATCGGGCCAAAACCTTTGGCCTGTATCAACAGCACATAGGTGCCATCGCTGATATCGATGTCTTGCACGTCGATATCGCGAACACCGTCCCAATCGCCTAGTGTTTTCGCATGCTGGACAACATTCACATAGCGCACGGTGCGGCCCGCGTTTTCACCGCGGCCAATATCGGTACTGACATCTGGAATGACCCGTATCAGAATAATATCGGCCTCTGGCAGACCGGACATTAGGGCCGAAATCCGTACGTTTGCTTCGCCGCCGTTCAGGGTTACGGACATGTCGATCATTTGCGGTGCATTCTTGGCGGATTGCACAGCATTACGCACCTCGGCGCCGTGGCTGCCAACCATTTGCGCGCGCCCATTCACCACCATTTGGGGCGTATAAAGCGAACGAAGATGCCAGCGATCCCGATATCCGGCCTGACGCTGGGTGTTGGCGGGGCTGGAAAACGTGTCTTTCCAGCCAAGATAATCCCAATAATCCACATGCCAGCCCAGCGCGATAATGCCGTCATCTGCGTCAGCCATTTCCACAGCCAAACGATCCGCAGGTGGGCAGGAGCTGCACCCTTGCGAGGTGAACAGCTCCATCACAACCGCAGTTTCTGCGTGGATAGTTGCCGGCATAAGCAGGCTAATGGCAAGGGCTATAGGGCTAAAAAGGCGCATGGGTACTCCGGTCGAGAACAATTCATAATGATAGATACGGGGTATTGGCCCGTTTTTCCAGTCAAGCCTTCGCGAGGATTAGTTCATAATTCCGTGTGCGGCTACCAACGGCGGGTTTTGGCGAAGTATTCTTGGGCTTCGTCGCCAAATTCAGTGCGCAGCGATTCTTCCTCGTTGCGGATAAAACGGCGCGAAATGATCCACGGGAAAGCCAGGACGGGGAACAACGCGGTTACGGCACCGAGCCATAAGGCCAGCCCCAGCAAAATTGCCGTAAATCCGGTATATATCGGATTGCGGTTCAAACGGAACGGGCCTTCGACGATTAGGGTTTTCGGGGTGTGGCGGGGCTCGATCGTGGTTTTGCGTTTCCAGAACCAGACAGCGGACCAGAGCACAACATAAAGCCCGCCGCCAACCAGAATTCCAGTTACCCAGCGACTTATATCAATGGTGTAGATCGGCAGAATTTTGGCCAAAAACCATGCGACGAACGCACAGGCCAGCAGCCAGACGGGGGGTATGTCAAAATGTTTCATACTGCACGCTACCCCAAAAAATAAGCCGCCCGCAATGCGGACGGCCCAGTTTTCCTAGATTTGGTAGGTGAATTTAGCTTTTAGCCAAGTTCCGCAACACGTAATGCAACACACCACCGTTTTCGACATATTCAATCTCGACTTCGGTATCGATGCGGCATTTTAGGCTGATCTCTTTTACGTCGCCATTTGGATAAGTGATCGTTGCAGGAACATTGGACAGCGGCTTCAAATCGCCTTCAAGACCAGTGATCGAAACGCTTTCATCCCCCGTCAAACCCAGTGACGAACGGCTATCGCCATCGGTGAATTCGAACGGGATTACGCCCATACCAACAAGGTTGGAGCGGTGGATACGTTCAAAGCTTTCGGCGATCACGGCCTTCACACCCAGCAAACTAGTGCCTTTGGCAGCCCAGTCGCGCGATGATCCAGCGCCGTATTGTTCGCCAGCCACAATAACCAGTGGAACGCCCGCTTCTTGGTAGGCCATCGCGGCGTCAAAGATCGACGCCTGCTTGCCGTCTGGGCCTTTGGTGTACCCACCTTCAACGCCGTCCAGCATCTCATTCTTGATGCGAATATTGGCGAAGGTGCCGCGCATCATGACCTGATGGTTACCACGGCGCGAGCCGTACGAGTTGAATTCGCGAACGCCAACTTGACGATCCACCAGATATTGCCCGGCAGGCGAATCCACAGCAAAGGAGCCAGCTGGCGAAATGTGGTCAGTCGTGACCATATCCCCCAAAATCGCCAGTAATTTTGCGTCTTTGACGTTGTGAATTGTCCCGGGATCTTTGCTCATCCCTTGGAAATATGGCGGATTTTGCACATAGGTCGATGCGGCAGGCCAGTCATAGGTCAGGCTGTCGGTGGTTTCCACGGCTTGCCATTTCTCGTCGCCAGCAAACACATCAGCGTATTTTTCTTGGAACGCTTCACGCGTAACTGTCTTTTCAACAAGATCAGCAACTTCTTGCGAGGTTGGCCAGATGTCTTTTAGATATACATCATTACCATCGCGGTCCTGACCCACAGGTTCCGTCGTCAGATCGATATTCATGTCACCAGCCAGCGCATACGCCACAACCAATGGCGGTGAGGCCAGATAGTTGGCGCGAACATCCGGACTGATCCGGCCTTCAAAATTGCGGTTACCGGACAGAACCGACGTCGCAACCAGATCACCTTCGGCGATAGCGGCGGACAATTCAGGCTGGATCGGACCGGAGTTGCCGATACAGGTTGTGCAACCATAGCCAACCAGATTGAACCCGATTGCATCGAGATCTTCTTGCAAATCAGCAGCCTCAAGATAGGCACTAACCACCTGCGAACCAGGTGCCAGCGAGGTTTTCACCCAAGGCTTCCGGTTCATGCCAAGCGCGCGCGCTTTACGGGCCACCAGCCCAGCGCCAATCATAACATATGGGTTTGACGTATTGGTACAAGACGTGATCGAGGCGATGACAACCTTGCCCGAAGACATGGTGTAATCTTCGCCCTCAACAGCAACCTGTTTGTCGAGCGGGCGCTTGAATGTCTCTTCCATTTCCTTGGCGAATGCGGCTTTCGACGCGGTCAAAGCAACGTAATCTTGTGGACGTTTCGGACCGGAAATCGCCGGAACAATCGTGCCCATATCCAGACCAAGCGTGGTGGTGTAGATTGGCGCATAATCTGCATCTCGCCAGAAACCGTTAGCCTTGGCATAAGCTTCGACCAGCGCGATGCGATCCTCGTCGCGACCAGAAACGCGTAGGTAGCGCAGGGTCTCGTTGTCAATCGGGAAGAAACCGCAGGTCGCACCATATTCCGGTGCCATATTGGCAATAGTTGCACGATCTGCCAGCGGCAAACGATCTAGCCCGTCGCCGTAGAATTCAACAAATTTGCCAACCACGCCATGCGCGCGCAGCATTTCGACAACTTTCAGCACGAGGTCAGTAGCAGTCGTGCCTTCGATCATTGCGCCGGTTAGTTCGAAACCCACAACTTCTGGGATTAGCATCGAAATTGGTTGACCCAACATCGCGGCCTCGGCCTCAATCCCGCCAACGCCCCAACCCAGAACAGCCAGACCGTTAACCATAGTTGTGTGACTGTCGGTGCCGACAAGCGTATCAGGATAGGCAACTTCATTGCCGTTTTGATCTTTGTCGGTCCAAACGGTTTGCGACAGATATTCAAGGTTAACCTGATGGCAAATACCGGTTCCCGGGGGAACAACGCGGAAATTGTCAAACGCGGATTGCCCCCATTTCAGGAAGGTGTAGCGTTCAAGATTGCGTTCATATTCACGCTCAACATTCACTTTGAATGCGCGAGCCGTCCCGAATTCGTCGATCATAACCGAGTGGTCAATGACGAGATCAACAGGCGTAAGCGGATTGATTTTTTCAGGGTCGCCGCCAAGGGCAACCAGACCATCACGCATCGCAGCCAAATCAACAACGGCCGGAACGCCAGTGAAATCCTGCATCAGCACACGGGCGGGGCGATAGGCGATTTCGCGGGGGTTTTTGCCGCCATTCGTGGCCCATTCGGAAAATGCCTTGATGTCGTCGACGGTGACGGTTTTGCCGTCCTCGAAACGCAGCATGTTTTCCAACACAACTTTCAGCGCGGCGGGCAATTTGGAGAAATCGCCGAGGCCGGCTGCCTCTGCTGCTGGAATAGAATAATAAGAAACGGTTTGGGACCCTATCGTTAGGTCGCGCCGTGTCTTGGCGGTATCGGTTCCGACTTGAATGGTCATGCTGGCCTCCGCTGGCAGTTAGATGAATTCGCCCTGCTATGCCCCGAATTGGGCGCAGTATCAAGGGTGTTTAGGTTGATTGTGTGCAATTGTATACTGATTTTCATGATTTGTGCAACACAACGGCGCTTCCCCCGTTGCAATGAATAGGTTAGATCACAATTATGACGCTAAAAGTTAATAATTTGATATGTCGGCGCGAAGGTCGCCTGATCATTGACGACCTGACCTTTTCTGTTGAAAGCGGGCAGATAGTGCTTTTGCGTGGGCCCAACGGTGTCGGGAAATCGACGTTATTGCGGGCGCTGGCGGGGCTGTTGCGCTTTGATGGCACCATCAGTTTGAATGGCGGAACTACCCCCGAAGATATTCAGGAACAGATCGCCTATGCTGGGCATTTGGACGCGATAAAGCCGCAATTATCGGTTGGCGAAAATCTGACTTTTTGGGCAC
>CAZYMT010000077.1:0-13660 GCA_964649035.1 uncultured Rhodobacterales bacterium | reverse complement strand
ATGACCACAATATTCCGGCCAATGGGTAGGGTGGACTGGTCGCTGGTTTGACGAAGAGTTTCAATAAAATCAACGGCATCTTCGACAATCGTGTTGTCGCTGCCATCAATCCCGAGGGTATTGACCCCGCCCAGACCAACGCCAAGGAATACCGCATCGTAATCGCCCTTAAGGGCTGAAATATCCGGTGCAGAACCATATTGTACGTCGATCCCCCCGATTTCCAGCAACCAATCAACTTCGGACTGGGCGAAACCATTGACGGATTTATAGGCTGCAATCCCGTATTCATTAAGACCGCCGCCTTTGGGACGGGCATCAAAAACGGTAACATTGTGGCCCTTAACAGCAAGGCGATGTGCGCAAGCCAGACCCGCAGGACCAGCCCCAACAACCGCAATCTTTTTGCCAGTTTCAGCGCTGCGTATAAACGGATGTGTGCCGTTCGCCATCGCTGTATCTGTGGCGTAGCGCTGTAGCTGGCCAATAAGAATCGGTTCACCCTCAGCAGTTTCCCGAACGCAGACTTCTTCGCACAGGGTTTCAGTTGGGCAAACACGGGCGCACATGCCACCAAGGATGTTTTGTTCAAAGATCGTATTGGCAGCGGCCTCGGGTGTACCAGTCGAAATCTGGCGGACAAATAACGGGATGTCGATCGATGTGGGGCAGGCGGTTACGCACGGTGCGTCATAACAGAAATAACAGCGATCAGCAGCGACCGCAGCCTCATGGGCGTCAAGCGGCGCGTGAAGGTCATTAAAATTATTTTTATAGTCTTCGGCGTTCAGACGATTACTGACGATACCTGAAGACTGCTCACTATTGGGCATAAATACTCTCCGATTGCTAGCGGACGCTCGCTTTTGCAAGATGTTGGCACATTGATTTTATTTTATCAAATGGTAAAATAAAAAAATTACAAATAGAAAACCCCTACGGAGGGGTTGTTGACCACTCGTATCCGAACATCTTGACTGAATCGAAGAATATTGCCATCAGTACCCCCACCCTATTTACCACCGAAAACATATCGGAATCAGAATGCTACAAAAGATCGAAAACCTGCTGGAGTCCACCATTTTTTCAAGTCGGTGGTTATTGGCCCCGTTTTTTGTTGGTCTGGTTTTCAGCATAATCCTGCTATTTGTGAAATTTGCACAAGAACTGTGGCACATGACCACACATGTGTTTTCTGCCTCCGAAAGCGATATAATTATTGGTGTTTTGGCTTTGATCGACATTACTTTGGTCGGTAGTTTGCTGTTGATGATTATTTTTAGTGGTTACGAGATTTTTGTTTCAAAAATTGATATAGCAAATCATGTAGATAAGCCGGATTGGATGGGAAAAGTTGATTTTTCCGGTCTGAAGCTGAAAGTCATCGGGGCGATTGTCGCTATTTCCGCGATTGATTTGCTGAAAACTTTTATGAACATCCCCGAAGAATTGACCGATGCTGATGCAAATCGCCTCATGTGGAAGGTGATTATTCATATGGCATTCGTCACGTCTGGCGTGTTTTTCTCGATCATGGACAAGATTGCTGGTGACACAAAACGCCATTGATGACACTCATGTGACGATTTTTCTCTATTGCTCACCGATAGTTATGCTATCTGGTGGGAACAGCCACGTTACGGAGACAGCACAATGGGTAACATTCACGAGGAATTAGAGGCACGCCGCGAAGATGCGCGTCTAGGGGGCGGGCAACGTCGTATCGACGTCCAGCACGCCAAGGGAAAACTGACCGCGCGGGAGCGTTTAGAAGTGCTGCTGGACGAAGACAGTTTTGAAGAATTCGGTATGTTTGTTGCGCATCGCTGCGTTGATTTTGGCATGGAAACCCAGAAATACCCGGGTGACGGCGTGATCACTGGCTGGGGAACTATTAACGGCCGTATGGTCTATGTCTATTCCCAGGATTTTACAGTTTTGGGCGGTTCTTTATCCGAAACCCACGCCGAGAAAATTTGCAAAGTCATGGATATGGCGATGAAAAATGGCGCCCCGATCATTGGTCTGAATGATTCTGGTGGTGCACGCATTCAAGAAGGCGTTGCGGCGCTGGGCGGCTATGCCGAGGTTTTTCAGCGTAACGTTCTGGCCTCGGGCGTTGTTCCACAGATCAGCGTGATCATGGGCCCATGTGCCGGCGGGGCGGTGTATTCGCCCGCCATCACCGATTTCATTTTTATGGTCAAAGACAGTTCCTACATGTTTGTCACTGGCCCTGACGTGGTGAAAACCGTGACCAACGAAATCGTCACGGCCGAGGAATTGGGCGGGGCACATACCCACACCACCAAATCCTCCGTCGCGGACGCGGCTTATGAGAATGACATGGAAGCCCTGATGGAGGTCCGCCGTCTGATCGACCTTCTGCCGCTAAATAACCGCGAAAAACCCCCTGTGCGCCCGTTCTTTGACGACACTGAGCGGGTTGATCGCAGTCTTGATACTTTGGTTCCCGAAAACGCCAACACGCCGTACGACATGTCCGAACTGGTTCACAAGCTGGCGGATGAGGGGGACTTCTTTGAAATTCAGGCGGGCTTTGCCAAGAATATCCTGACCGGATTTATCCGACTTGAGGGCACAACCATTGGCGTCGTCGCCAATCAACCGACCGTTCTGGCGGGCTGTCTCGATATTGCTGCCAGCCGCAAAGCTGCACGGTTTGTGCGCTTTTGCGATGCTTTCGAAATTCCGATCCTGACTTTGGTTGATGTTCCCGGCTTTTTGCCCGGCACCAGTCAGGAATATGGTGGGGTTATCAAGCATGGTGCCAAATTGTTGTTTGCGTATGGCGAAGCAACGGTGCCAAAAATCACGGTTATCACCCGCAAAGCATATGGGGGCGCGTATGACGTTATGGCCTCCAAACATCTGCGTGGGGATTTCAACTATGCGTGGCCAACAGCAGAAATTGCGGTGATGGGGGCCAAAGGGGCTACTGAAATTATCCACCGCGCTGACCTGAACGATCCCGAAAAGATCGCAGCCCACACCAAGGATTATGAGGACCGCTTCGCCAATCCCTTCGTTGCAGCCGAACGCGGTTTCATCGATGAGGTTATCTTGCCGCGCAACACGCGCCGCCGCATTTCCCGGGCATTTGCCAGTTTGCGTAACAAGCAGCTGACAAATCCGTGGAAAAAACACGATAATATCCCGCTATGAGCCAGATATACATGCAAAAACATCGCGGATTTCCATCCCGCATGACCAGTTCGGATATGCAGTTCACTATTCGGCGTCCGGCTACCAAAGGTGTATCGCCGCTAAAGGCCCGCGAGCGGTATCGTGACCGTCGCACCCCTGACAAACAGGCGGATGAAGCGTTTATGAGGGCGCTTTGGAATTTTTTTGGCGAAGAAACGTTTGAACGTGGTAATCTTGATGCGGGACGCCTTAACTGGTTGTTCGGGCGCGAAGTGAAATCTGCCGAAGATCCGTTTGACCCGACCTCCTACGAGGCGATGTTGAAAATCGACGTTGATGTGGTCCGCCGTACCTTCCCGCAAATTTTCAAAGGCGAAGGTGAGTAATGCTACATAGGTGGAAAATTGCCTGTTCTAAACTCGTGCTAGATTGCGGCGATTTTATCGGCTACAGTCAAACTGTTACGGGTAATAAACAATCCCGTATTGTTCTAATAGGAGAGAGATTATGCTTAAGAAATTCACAGCAGTTGTCCTTGCCGTTGCCGTATTGGCCGGTTGTGACACAATGGGCGAAAGTGCCGGTCTTGGTGCTGGTGTTGGCGCTGGCGTTGCTATGGCAACTGGTGGCAATCCGATCACTGGTGCTGCAATTGGCGCAGGCACTGGTGCACTTTGCTTCCAAACTAACACTTGTTAATTTGATCGCGCATTCGCGCGGTTTTAAGAATAAAGGGACGTTGCATTATGTGCAGCGTCCTTTTGCATTTTAGGGGGTAGGTGGGAACCATGTTCAAGAAAATACTGATAGCAAATCGTGGTGAAATCGCTTGTCGGGTCATCAAAACGGCCAAGAAAATGGGTATCGCAACGGTTGCAGTTTATTCCGACGCTGACAAAAACGCCCTGCATGTGCGCATGGCTGACGAGGCCGTCAATATCGGTCCGCCACCTGCCAACCAGTCTTATATTATCATCGACAAGATCATGGACGCCGTTCGCCAAACCGGTGCCGAGGCTGTGCATCCCGGTTACGGTTTCCTATCCGAAAACCCAAAATTCGCCGAAGCGCTGGCCGCCGAAGGTGTGGCATTCATCGGTCCACCCGTTGGTGCGATCCAGTCGATGGGTGACAAGATTACGTCCAAGAAGCTGGCGCAAGAAGCAGGGGTTAGCACCGTTCCGGGCCATATGGGCCTGATTGCCGACGCCGAAGAAGCCGTCGTGATTTCCAACAAGGTTGGTTATCCGGTGATGCTCAAAGCCTCTGCCGGGGGTGGTGGTAAAGGCATGCGGATTGCGTGGAATGATGAGGAAGCCCGAGAAGGGTTCCAATCCTCGAAAAACGAAGCGGCTGCGAGTTTTGGCGATGACCGGATTTTCATCGAGAAATTCATCACCCAGCCCCGCCATATCGAAATTCAAGTGCTTGGCGACCAACACGGCAATTGTCTGTATCTGAATGAACGCGAATGTTCGATCCAGCGCCGCAACCAAAAGGTAATCGAAGAAGCTCCGTCGCCCTTCTTGACACCAGAAACCCGTAAATCTATGGGCGAACAATCGGTGGCTTTGGCGCAGATGGTGGATTATTGCAGCGCCGGCACGGTGGAATTCATCGTTGATAGCGAGCAGAACTTCTACTTTCTTGAAATGAACACCCGCCTACAAGTTGAACATCCGGTAACCGAACTGATCACCGGCATTGATCTGGTTGAACAGATGATCCGCGTGGCTGCTGGCGAAAAACTGGCGATGAAGCAATCCGATATCGGCATTAATGGCTGGGCCATCGAAAGTCGCCTATACGCCGAAGACCCATATCGCAATTTCTTGCCGTCCATCGGGCGCTTGTCGCGCTATCGTCCACCTGCGGAAATCGCGACGCCGGAACGGGCCATTCGCAATGACACGGGCGTCTATGAGGGCGGCGAAATTTCGATGTATTACGATCCTATGATTGCCAAACTTTGCACATGGGCACCGGATCGCAGCGCTGCGATTACCGAAATGCGCCACGCGCTTGACGCGTTTGAATTGGAGGGGATCGGCCATAATCTGCCCTTCCTATCCGCCGTGATGGATCATGAGCGCTTCATCAGCGGCAACATCTCGACCGCGTTTATCGAAGAAGAATATCCCGATGGCTTCTTGGGCGCAGAACTGCCCGAGGATGTGTTGAAGCAACTGGCCGCAGGGGCGTCGGCTATGCACCGCGTTTCCGAAATCCGCGCCGCGCGGGTGTCAGGGCGTTTGGATAATCATGAACGCGAAGTTGGCAGTGATTTTGTGATCTCGCTGGGCGGGCATGATTTTGTCGTCAAAATTGACGCTGACGCCGCTGGCTCAACCGTGCATTTTGGCGATGGTAGCAGCCACCGCGTTATGTCTGACTGGAAGCCGGGTGAAATGCTGGTGAATTTGGATGTTTCGGGCGAAACCGTCACCGCCAAAGTCGCGCAAACCGCCTGTGGGTTCAGAATGCGCCATCGCGGCGCTGACTTAAAAGTTGAAATTCGCACGCCGCGTTTGTTTGAACTTTCCAAACATATGATCGAGAAACTACCACCAGATACCTCAAAATTGCTGCTCTGCCCAATGCCGGGATTGGTTGTGTCTGTTGCGGTTGAAGTCGGCGACGAGGTCGAGGAAGGCCAAGCGCTTTGCACCGTTGAAGCCATGAAAATGGAAAACGTCCTGCGGGCCGAACGCAAATCTGTGGTAACCATTATTAACGCCAGCGCTGGCGACAGTTTGGCCGTGGATGACGTGATAATGGAGTTTGAATAACTAAATGCCTGAATTCCTATTCGACTCTCGCACGATCAGCGCCTTTATTGGCGCGATTGTTGTGCTGGTCGGATGGTTTTTCACCTTTTACCGCGAACGCAGCGCCCGCAAAGCTAGCCGTAACGAGCGTATTCGTGACGTCCAGCGGGCGTTATTTGCAGAAATTAGGGCTTATTTGGCGGTTCTGAAACGGGATCATCTGGACCTATACCGAACCGATATGATCGCTCGTATGCGCGGCAAGGACGGTAATGGCAAAGCCTTCATTCCCCTGATCCCGACCGAACGAAACGACACTATTTTCAGGGCGATTGTCGCGGATATTCATATCCTGCCGCGCTCCTCGATTGATCCGGTGGCGCTGTATTACAGCCAGCTGGCGGCGATATCGGCACTGATTGCTGATTTACGCTCGCCGGAATACCGTGAAATGGACACAGAGCGCCGTATCCGCATGTATTCCGATTATATCGATATGAAGAAAGAGGCGATCGTGCTGGGCGACGAAGCCATGCTAATGATCGCGACCTATGCGGCCGGCGGTCAAAAAGCGGTAGGTGTGTTGAAAACCGATCGGTTGGCAGAAATCCCGCAAGCCGTCGAAGTAGAACCTAATATCCCGGACGAGGACCAGTCCGACCCGTGATTGGGCGTGGTGGCGTTGGTGTCTCTGACATGATGTCTCCTGCTTTGAACGGCTGATACAAGATCAACCCTTGTCTCTAATATAGGGATAGTTGGGACATGTTGCAAGATTATGAATATCACAGACCGTAAGGGGAGATTTGGGCATGAGTAACAAGAAAAACGACTGGAAAGCGCTGGCAGAAAAAGAACTGCGTGGCCGTCCCCTTGATGATCTGACTTGGATCACGCCCGAAGGCATTGCTGTAAAGCCGCTTTATACTTCCGAGGATCTAGAAGGTTTGGACCATCTGGGCACCATGCCGGGCCTGTCGCCCTTCACCCGTGGACCGCGCGCCACAATGTATCCGGGCCGCCCGTGGACCATCCGCCAATATGCCGGATTTTCGACCGCCGAGGAAAGTAACGCCTTTTACCGCAAAGGTTTGGCGGCAGGGCAGGCGGGGGTTTCTGTGGCCTTCGATCTGGCCACCCATCGCGGCTATGACAGCGATCATCCGCGCGTGGTTGGCGATGTCGGCAAGGCTGGCGTGGCGATTGACAGCGTCGAGGATATGAAAATCCTGTTTGACGGTATTCCGCTCGACAAAATGTCGGTTTCCATGACGATGAACGGTGCGGTAATCCCGATTTTGGCCAGTTTTATTGTCGCGGGCGAGGAGCAGGGCGTTGATCGTGCCCAGCTTTCCGGCACTATTCAAAACGATGTGCTGAAGGAATTCATGGTCCGGAACACTTATATTTATCCGCCCGAACCCTCGATGCGGATTGTGTCGGACATTATCAAATTTACGGCAACGGAAATGCCGCGTTACAACTCGATCTCGATTTCCGGCTATCATATGCAAGAAGCGGGCGCGAACCTTGTTCAGGAACTGGCCTTTACGCTGGCGGATGGGCGCGAATATGTCAAAGCGGCGATTGCCTCGGGGATGGATGTTGATGATTTTGCCGGTCGCCTAAGCTTCTTCTTCGCCATCGGCATGAATTTCTTTATGGAGGCCGCAAAACTGCGCGCCGCCCGTCTGCTGTGGTCGCGAATTATGGCCGAATTCGAGCCAAAGAAAACCCAGTCCTCGATGCTGCGCACCCATTGCCAGACCTCGGGCGTTAGCCTGCAAGAACGCGATCCCTATAATAATATCGTACGTACTGCCTACGAGGCCATGTCGGCAGCGCTCGGCGGCACGCAATCGTTGCACACAAATAGTTTTGACGAAGCCATCGCGCTGCCCACCGAATTTTCGTCGCGCATTGCCCGCAACACCCAGCTGATTTTGCAAAACGAAACCGGAGTGACCAACGTGATCGACCCACTGGCCGGATCATATTACGTTGAAAGCCTGACCAAGGAACTGGCCGACGCCGCATGGAAATTGATCGAAGAGGTCGATGAAATGGGCGGCATGACCAAAGCGGTCGCCAGCGGCATGCCCAAATTGCGGATCGAAGAAACTGCCGCCAAACGTCAAGCGGCGATTGATAAAGGCGACGATGTGATTGTCGGCGTCAATAAATTCCAACCTGACACCGTGGATGCGGTTGAGGTGCGCGAAATCGACAATACAAGCGTGCGGGATGCACAGGTTGCTCGTCTGGCGCGTGTCCGTGCATCGCGGGACACGGCGGCCTGCGAAAACGCGCTTGTCGCGCTTGAGCAGGGTGCAGCTGGTGAGGGTAATCTGTTGGAACTGGCCATTGACGCCGCCCGTGCGCGGGCCACAGTCGGGGAGATATCGGACGCCATGGAAAAAGTATTTGGACGCCACCGCGCCGAGGTCAGAACCCTCGCAGGGGTTTATGGGGCCGCTTATGCTGGCGACGAAGGTTTCGCCGCCATCCAAGCCGACGTAGAAAAATTTGCCGAGGAGGAGGGGCGACGCCCCCGCATGCTCGTCGTCAAAATGGGCCAAGACGGCCATGATCGCGGTGCCAAAGTCATCGCCACAGCGTTTGCCGATATAGGTTTTGACGTTGATGTCGGCCCGCTCTTCCAAACGCCGGAAGAGGCCGCCCAAGATGCTGTCGATAATGACGTGCATATCGTTGGCATTTCGTCGCTGGCCGCAGGTCACAAGACCCTCGCGCCGTTATTGGTCGAGGCCTTGGAAAAGGCTGGCGCCGGAGAAATATTGGTAATTTGTGGCGGGGTGATCCCGCAACAGGATTACGAATTCCTGAAATCCAAAGGTATCAAAGCGATCTTTGGTCCGGGTACCAACATCCCCGAAGCGGCCGCAGACGTGTTAAAACTGATCCGGCAAAACCGCAAATAACATAGGGTTTTAGACATATTTACCGCGCTAATATGTCTAAACCAATTCTTCATAAGACCTAAGCTAGTATATCTGCTGGACAATTGTCGCGCTTGTGACATTGTCCATGCAACACCAATATTATGTCAGGAAACCCGTGCATGACCGACGACCGCAACAAGACGACCAGACAGGCCGCGCTTGATTACCATGAATTCCCGAAACCGGGTAAATTGGAAATTCGCGCGACCAAACCGCTGGCCAATGGTCGTGATCTGGCGCGCGCATATTCCCCTGGCGTCGCCGAGGCATGTATCGAGATTGGCAAAGACCCCTCAACCGCCGCGCGCTATACGGCGCGGGCGAATTTGGTGGCGGTGGTGACCAATGGCTCTGCTGCTTTGGGATTGGGCAATATCGGCGCGCTGGCGTCGAAACCGATCATGGAAGGCAAGGCGGTTCTGTTCAAACAATTCGCCAATATTGACTGTTTCGACATCGAAGTTAATGAAAGTGATCCGGAAAAATTGGCCGATATTGTCACCGCGCTGGAGCCAACTTTTGGGGCGATCAACCTAGAAGATATCAAAGCGCCGGAGTGTTTTATCGTTGAAAAATTGTGCCGTGAACGCATGGGTATTCCGGTATTTCATGACGACCAACACGGTACGGCGATTGTTGTGGGCGCGGCCGCGACCAATGCGATGAACGTTACGGGTAAGAAATTCGAAGACATAAAGGTAGTGTCCACGGGCGGCGGGGCGGCGGGGATTGCCTGTCTGAATATGCTGGTGAAACTGGGCGTGAAACGCGAAAATATCTGGCTTTGTGACATTGCTGGCCTGATTTACGAAGGGCGGGTCGAAGAGATGACGCCGCAAAAAGCCGATTTCGCTCAAGCCACTGATCTGCGGACCTTGGATGACGTGATTGGTGACGCTGATCTGTTCCTTGGCCTATCGGGGCCGGGGGTTCTGAAGCCTGAAATGGTCGCCAAAATGACCAAACAACCAATTGTTTTTGCGCTGGCCAACCCGACACCAGAAATCATGCCTGACGAGGTGCGCAAAGTTGCGCCTGACGCGATTATTGCCACGGGGCGCTCGGATTTCCCTAACCAAGTCAACAATGTCCTGTGCTTCCCGTTCATCTTCCGCGGGGCGCTCGATGTTGGGGCTACCGAAATTAACGACGCCATGCAAATCGCCTGCGTTGACGGGATTGCGGCGTTGGCCCGCGTGTCCTCTAGCGCCGAGGCAGCAGCCGCTTACAAAGACGAGAGCCTGAAATTCGGCCCTGAATACCTGATCCCGAAACCGTTCGACCCGCGCCTGCTGGCCATCGTTTCCTGTTCGGTTGTCCGTGCGGCGATGGAAAGCGGGGTGGCAACGCGTCCGATTAAAGATATGGAAGCTTACCGCGAAAAATTGGACGGGTCTGTCTATAAATCCGCGCTACTTATGCGCCCTGTGTTCGAGTCGGCCAAAAGAACTGTCCGCAAAATTGTTTTTGCCGAGGGCGAGGATGAACGCGTTCTGCGCGCTGCCCATGCTATGACCGAAGAAATGGTTGATAAACCTATCCTAATTGGCCGCCCCGAAGTGGTCGAAGCGCGTTGTGAAAAATTTGGATTGCCGATCAAGGCAGGGCGCGATTTTGAATTGGTTAACCCCGAAAACGACCCGCGTTTCCGCGAGTATTGGGGAACTTATCACGACGTTATGCAACGACGCGGTGTAACGCCCGATCTCGCCCGCGCGATTTTGCGCACGAACACCACGGCGATTGCTTCGGTGATGGTTAGTCGCGGCGATGCGGATAGTCTGATTTGTGGAACATTTGGCGAATATTTGTGGCATCTGAACTATGTTGAACAAATCCTTGGGTCTGAAGTTTTGCGTCCCAAAGGTGCATTATCACTGATGATTTTGGAGAATGGCCCGCTATTTATCGGCGACACGCATGTGTTTCCGGAACCGACCTCGGAACAAATTGCTACCAGTGTTACCAGCGCCGTTTTGCAGGTTCGCCGATTTGGCTTGGAGCCGAAAGTCGCCCTGTGTTCACATTCACAGTTTGGTAATTTGAACACTGAATCCGGTCGCCGGATGCGCGGTGCCATTGAAATTCTTGATCAGATGAATGTTGATTTTGCGTATGAGGGCGAGATGCATATTGATAGCGCGCTCGACCCTGAATTGCGGGCGCGGATTTATCCGAATGCGCGTTTTGAAGGTAAAGCCAACGTCCTGATCTTTGCCAATTCTGATGCTGCTAGCGGTGTGCGTAATATTCTGAAAATGTCGGCAAACGGTTTGGAGGTTGGTCCGATCCTGATGGGCATGGGCAATCGCGCTCATATCGTCACACCAGCGATCACCGCGCGTGGCTTGTTGAATGTCGCGGCCCTTGCCGGAACGCCGGTTCAGGAATATGAATAACATGTGAAAATCGCCGCGCATATCCTTTGGATTGGTCTGCTGACCATCCTGACCCAAGTCGGGGGGGTGGCGTGGTTGATTGCGGCGCTGAGCAAGGGACGCAAAATCATGGTATTTCTGCTGATCTATGCTGCTATGGTTTTTGCAGTCCCGCAGATTGCGGAAAATTACGGGCGCGAGCCATTGCCCTGTTTTGCAAGCGAAGAAATCCCGCTGCGCGCGCAATCGCCCATGTATTGCTTGCTATTTCGTAACTATGTAACGCCCGAACTGGCGGAATTAACCATCGCTTTGGCTAAAGATATGGACGCAGTTTACCCCGGCACAATAACCCAATATCTTGATGCGGGCCTGCCATTCGGGCAAATGCCGCTATTGCCGCATCTTAGCCATAGGGATGGCCGCAAGCTTGACCTTGCGTATTTCTACGAGGATGCCGAGGGGGTATATCTAGCCGCCAAAACGCGGTCCCCCGTAGGATATTGGGCATTTGAAGCGCCGTCCGCAGGGGCAAGGCAGCCCTGCACACCAAAATTCCCGACGTTGCGTTGGGACATGGCATGGCTGCAACCGATATTACCTGATCGTCCACTTGAAACCGCGCGAACACGGGCGATGGTGCGCTGGCTGCTTACGGATGGGCACGCGATGGGTGTCACACGGATGTTTATGGAACCACATCTGGTCGACAGCCTCGATGTTTCTGCAAATATCATGCGTTTTCAGGGTTGCCGCGCCGCCCGTCATGATGATCATATACATATAGAGATTTCCGAATGAACGAGGGTCCCGCTATGAACTATCAATCGACTTATGACGCCTGCAAATCTGATCCGGAGGCTTTTTGGCTGGAAGCCGCAAAAGCAGTTTCTTGGACAAAGCGCCCAACCAAGGCGCTCGATGATAGTAACGCACCCCTTTACCGTTGGTTTGCTGATGGCGAGGCAAATACCTGTTATAATGCGCTGGATCGTCATGTTGAAGCGGGGTGGGGCGATCAGATTGCGGTCATTTACGACAGTCCAGTAACCGGCACCAAGCGCAAAATTACCTACGCGGAAATGACCAATCAGGTCGCGAAATTCGCGGGTGCGCTTAAGGGTAAGGGCATCACCAAAGGCGACCGCGTCATTATCTATATGCCAATGATCCCGGAGGCGCTGGTCGCAATGTTAGCATGTGCACGTATTGGCGCCGTGCATTCGGTGGTGTTTGGTGGGTTTGCTGCGAATGAACTGGCTGTTCGGATCGATGATGCAACGCCCAAGGCGATTGTGGCCGCATCGTGCGGGATAGAGCCGAGTAGGGTGGTTGAATATAAACCGCTTATTGACGGGGCGATTGAACTGGCCAATCACAAACCCGATTTTACCATTGTTTTGCAGCGTGAACAGGCCAAGGCAAACATGACCGAGGGGCGCGATTTTGATTGGCATGAGGTTGAAGGCGCGGCGGAGCCCGCAGATTGCGTTCCCATTGGCGGGGCAGACCCGCTTTATATTTTATACACTTCCGGCACGACTGGGCAGCCCAAGGGGGTAATTCGGCCAAGTGGCGGGCATATGGTGGCGCTGCTTTGGACTATGAGCAACATATACGATGTCGAGCCGGGGGATGTTTATTGGGCAGCCTCCGACGTTGGCTGGGTCGTTGGGCATTCTTACATCTGCTATGCGCCGCTACTTTATGGTGCAACCACCGTTGTGTTTGAGGGGAAGCCAATTGGCACACCTGATGCTGGGACTTTTTGGCGGATGATCGAAGAATATAATATTCGCGCACTCTTACAGCGCCAACAGCGTTTCGCGCGATAAAACGCGAAGACCCAACTGGCGAGTTTATTAAAAAATACGACATAAGCAGTCTTAAAAACCTGTTTTTGGCTGGCGAACGGGCTGATCCTGACACTATCCAATGGGCCGAAAAGCATCTTGGAGTTCCGGTCGTGGACCACTGGTGGCAGACCGAAACCGGTTACGCCATTGCCGCCAATCCCGTTGGATTGGAAAAACTGCCAACGAAGCTTGGCTCGCCGACCAAAGCAATGCCCGGATTTGATGTGCAAATCCTTGGTGACGACGGCCATCCGGTTGCATCGGGGGAATTGGGTGCGATCGCAATTAAATTGCCCTTGCCACCGGGGACTTTGCCGACGCTCTGGAATGCCGAAGCGCGGTACAAATCGTCCTATCTGGAGGCTTTCCCCGGATATTATGAAACCGGCGATGCAGGAATTATCGATGATGACGGATATCTGTATATTATGGCGCGAACGGATGATGTGATTAATGTCGCGGGCCATCGCCTTTCAACTGGCGCAATGGAGGAAGTGCTATCCGCCCATCCCGACGTTGCAGAATGT
>CAZYMT010000076.1:0-13673 GCA_964649035.1 uncultured Rhodobacterales bacterium | reverse complement strand
GTCATGACGCATGTTTATAAATCAGAGGAAGACCCGTCAACTTGACGATACCGTTTCAACGACTGATCACAAGATGCAATCAGATATTTGCGGCTGCCCCATTCGCCATAAGGACCGTCCCACATTTCATAACCAGCTTTGGACGAAATGATCATTTCATCGCGGTAAGCGCCGAAATCTTCTTTCAGAATCGAGCCAAACGCATGTTCAGCAGAACCTGCAGGTGGGCCATAATTATTGGCCAAATCGAAATGGGTGATGCCGTGATCAAACGCGGTTTTGCAGATCTCGCGTTTATTGTCATGATTGGAATCGCCGCCGAAATTATGCCAAAGGCCGATAGAAATTGCTGGCAGTTTCAGACCGCTATTACCGCAGCGGCGGTATTTCATATTGTCGTAACGGGTGTCGGCGGCTTTATATGTCATGTCATTTCCCAAAAATCTTAAGGCAAGAATGTAAAAGGCCCGAGGGTTGCCCGGGCCTTGGATATTATTTCAACAATGCGCGGGCTTCGTCTGGGCCAAGCGGGTCAAGCTGCGTACAAGTTGTTGTCATATCAATGAATTGACCTGTTTCACCTGATTTGATGATCGAAGTCATGACCTCAATCCCGTGAACAGCGCGCTCCAACGACAAGCGATGCTCGCGGCCTTCAACGATTGCAGCCGCCATATCAGCCAGACCAGCGGTCCGGTAATTGGCGATCTGCGTGCCGTCTTTGCGATCCTGATTTGGCACACCAAATGGGTGATCCCATGCGGGAACTTCCTTGATCTCGCCGTCAGTGCCACAATATTCGACAACGCCGCCGAAGAAGTTCGGGTCGGGTACAAATATCGAACCTTCAGTCCCGTAAAGTTCCATATTAGCATGGCGATGTTTCCAGACATCCCAGCTAGTGGAGATAGTGATGGTCGCGCCATTCACAAATTCCACCAATGCGTGGATGTTGGTTGGCGTGTCCACTGGAACTTTCTCGCCTTCACGTGGACCGTTACCAATTGTGCGCTCGGATTCCACAGCATTTGCCAAGGCAGCAACACGTTTCACCGGACCAATCAGGTTGATCAGGTTCGCAATATAGTAAGGTCCGATATCGAGCATCGGGCCAGCGCCGGGTTGGAAAAAGAAGTCCGGATTCGGATGCCAGCTTTCCATGCCGTGGCTCATCACGTGGCAGGTGCCCGCGATGATTTTTCCGACCAAACCTTCATCAATGGATTTACGCGCCAACTGGTGCGAACCGCCAAGGATGGTGTCAGGTGCAGACCCAACCCGCAGATTTTTCGCCGCGGCGATAGCTTTCAGGTCTTCGCCTTCGGCGAGGGTCAGAACCAATGGTTTCTCGGAATAGGCGTGTTTGCCCGCCTCAAGAATACGTTTGGAAACTGGGTAATGCGCCTCGGGGATCGTTAGATTAACGATCATATCGATATCATCAGAAGCGAGTAGTTCATCGACAGTCCGTGCATCCACACCGAATTCTTCGGCGCGGGCTTTGGCATTGTCCATGTTCAAATCCGCAACAGCGCGGATTTCAAGATTTTTGAAAAGCGGGCCAAGCCGCAGATATGCTGCGGAAATGTTTCCGCAACCGATAATTCCTACACCAATATCAGACATTATATTCCCCTTAAAGTTGGTTTGCGGCTTCGATGGAGCGTTTGGCAAAACGCGCATCGTCGCTCGGGTTATCATGTTCCATTACAAAGAATTTTGCGTTTGTTGTACGAAGTGCGGCCATAATCGTGGGCCAGTCCATAACGCCTGTACCAACATCGGCCCAGCCATCTTCGTCTTCGCATTCACCAGCTGGCGCGATGTCTTTTACGTGCGCGGCGAAAATACGTTCCTTGTATTTCTCAATCCAGAACAGCGGGTCCTGATCCCCTTTTTCAACCCAAGCCACGTCAAGTTCCAGCGCCAGTTTATCAGACCCCTCAAGGATCAAATCCAACGGCATTTCGCCTGTTTCGGTTTTAACAAATTCGAACGCGTGATTGTGCCAGCCAAACGTCAGGCCCGCATCCCAGTAAGGTTGACCCGCCTTGGCCAATTCCACACCAAGCGCACGCCAGCCAGCAGCATCTTTGGTACGTTCATCACCAGGGATCGCCGGAACGACAACCGCTTTGAGGTCCAGTTCTTTAGCTATTTCCAAAACCCGTGCAGGTTCGTCGCGCACCATATCAAGGCCAAAATGCCCAGTCGCCATGTGCAGGTTATTTGCTTTAAGGTCAGCTTTAAGCGCTTCCAATTCATCAAGATTGGAATACAGACCGCCGTACCCTTCAACCTGTTTATAGCCAAGATCAGCGACCATTTTCAGCGTAGCCGAAAGCGGTCCGTAATTCCGCGAGGAGTATAGTTGGTAAGAAAAGTCAGTCATCTTAGTCTCCGGTATAGGGGCTTATTTAAGCCAGGTGTCATAGTCCGAAACCAGCAAATGCGCGGGTTTCTCGTTTTCAGTAATGTCGGAAAAGCGCCCAATCGGGGCTTCAAAAATATTGTCGGTCAAATCGTCATTAACATTGCTGACCTCGCCGATAAGAACATCGCCGCCCTCACCCCAAAAGGCATGCCAATGGTTGGGTTCAAGCGTAACGCTTTTCCCCGGTGCCAACGCCAGATGTGTGCCCGCTTTCAATGTGCGTCGTGTAGCGTCAGTGAACACATTCACATCTGCATCGCGGTCAATATTGCCGTCTGCATCCGCCGAAAACAGTTCAAGCACCAGCGTCGCACCACCTTTATTGATGATGTCCTCGGTCTTGAAATTATGACGGTGCATTGGCGAGATTTGTTTCTCGCGGCTGATCATAATTTTTTCGGCGTACAGCATCCCCATACCCTTTTTCACATTCGCATCATTGCCGTTGCGCGTGGTGAAAAGGAACAGGCCAAGATCCTTGAAATTGCCCTGTCCATAATCGGTGATGTCCCAGCCAAGGCGGCTGTCCAAAATTCCGGCACTATCCGTCGCGATATGGGATTTCATTTCCTCGGGCGACCAATAGGCAAAAGGCGGCATGATATAGCCAAAGGAGCGGATGAAAGCGTCGCTTTCTTTCAGTATTTCGTTAATTTCCGAACGTTGCATTTTATGCCCTCAATGCGATGACGACCAAAGGTCGCGGATGGTGATTGTTTTGGCGGCAGCTTCAGCGTTTCCGTCGGCTGGCGTGAAGATGATTTCAGCGGATGCGTCCGGTGTCATCAAGATGCAGTTCTTGTCGAACCGCCCCTTTCCGGCAGCTTCCAGCGATACAAACAATGCCAGTTTATTAGCGGAAAGCTTGATCCGCACTATGTCGCCGTCAGCCGTGATATCTGCTGTGACTTCTGGATTTTGCAGCAACAATTCCTTGTAAGGAACGGGGGTGATGTGGTTGCCACCAACCTCGCCATTGCTGGTTGTCCAGTTGAAGACAAGCACCTGATCGGACCGAACATCCGCAAGATCAATTGTCCCCAACGTTACCGCCGCATCGACGCCAAGCGTAGATTTAAATGTCGTCAGGGCAGTGGATTTACCGTCCATATCCACAGTGGTCAGCGTAACCTCGACCTCCACCGGATCACGGCGATCATTGATCCCGACCACCTGATACCCGTCATCTTTTGGATAGACATTCACCGTCACCGGCTCAAAGAACTGCTTGGCCATGTGGTGCATCAATTTCCAGTCGCCGCCGTAATCGAGGCTGGACCAACTGGCCACCGGCCATGTGTCATTCAGCTGCCAATACAGCGCGCCCATGCAATGCGGCTTGATCGAGCGCCAGTATTCCACCGCTGTTTTGATCGCCAATCCTTGCTGGACTTGACTAAGATAGACAAAGTTTTCGAAATCCGTCGGGAAGCGGAAATAGCGGAAGATTGTGCCGCCGATCCGCTCATTGCCGCCCTTGTTTTTCTGATGGCTTTCCATCACAGGGCTGGACAGATTCATGTCCTCGGGATCATCGGTGAAACTACGGATGATATTCATGGACGGGAAAGACTGGAAACCGAACTCGGAACAGAACCGTGGGTTCACTTTGCGATATTCGCTGAAATCCTTGTTCTCGTGCCAGACATCCCAGAAATGCATATCGCCAGAACTGTCATCATGCCACGCATCGCCAAAATTCATCGGACCCGAGGACGGGCTAGATGCCCACCAGTTTGCATCCGGCAACACGTCTTTTAGCGCCATTTCCACAGTCCGGTTCAGGCGGTCATATCCGACAAGATACCGGTCGCGATGTTTGCGAGTGATCTCGAACCAGCCGATTGTGCCGATCAGTTCGTTATCGCCACACCAAAGTGCAATACAGGCGTGGTGGGACAGGCGCTTGACTTGTTCACGGACCTCAACCTCGACGTCATCCAGAAATTCTTTGTCAGCCGGATAAACGTTACAAGCAAACATGAAATCTTGCCAGATCATCAGACCCATTTCGGAACATAGATCATAGAACCAGTCTGCCTCGTAACGGCCACCGCCCCAGATGCGGATCATGTTCATATTGGCGTCGACCGCTGATTGCAGCAGGTCGCGCGTTGCCTCATACGTGATGTTACTGGCCAGCGCATCTTGCGGAATCCAGTTAGCGCCCCGAGCATAGGTTTTATGGCCGTTGACCACAAACATGAACGAAGTGCCGATATCATCATCGTCGTGCAGAACTTCGATCACGCGCAGCCCAATCTTGCGGGTTTCAACCTGATCGGCAACGGTAACTTTTAGATCATATAGCGGCTGTTCACCAAGGCCAACAGGCCACCAAATTTCAGGATCGGCAATAGTTATGTGAACGTTAATATCTTCGCCGGAAGATTTTCCAACTACGACCTGCCCTGCAATCTCCAAACTGTAGTCTTGGTCAGCAGTTTCGCCGCGCAAGGATACCGTGACATCCAGTTCAACAGTTCCGTCGGAATGGGTTTGCTTAACCGCAATCTGATCAATCCGAACCGTTGCTGGGCGAATGGAAATATCGCCAATCAGACCAAACGGGGCTAGTGCGATATTCCAGTCCCAGCCAAAATCACATTGCACTTTGCGCAACATATTTCCGTCAGGAATATCACAGTTAAATTCCAGGTAGGGGATCGGGTAAGGCTGTGCATCTTGGCGACGCTTTGCCTCAACCGTGTTTGATTTGAACAGGATTTCAATGTCGTTGGCACCGGATTTCAAAATATCCGTTACATCAACATGAAACGTCCTAAACGCGTTAGACGCAGACAGAACCAGTTCACCGTTCAGCCGAATTTCCGCAAAGCAATCGAGACCGGATACATCCAGTTCCTGCTTGCGACCATCAGCCGAGTAATCAAAGGACCGCGATACGGTCCAATCAAGGTCAGCAATCCAGCGACAGTCATATTCATTTTTGCCCCAATACGGGTCAGAAATGACATTGGCCGCCAGCAATGCGGAAACCGCATCGCCAGGGATTTGCATCCGCGCTTCATGCGAACCCTGCGTATCCCGCAGGGTCCAATTTCCGGACAAATCAATCATTAGGGGTCCCCCTAGGTGGTGCTTACAGACGAGCCTCGGATTCGGTATCAAAGACCGAAGCCTTGGAGATGTCGAATTCAAGATGCAGTTTGGAGCCGAGCGGATGAATATCTTCGGATTTCACCAATGCAGAGATTGGCGAGCCCGCAATATTCAACCAAAGAAGGCTGTTGGAACCAAGCGGCTCGATGATATCGAGGGTTGCTTCGATCAGGCCAGGGCCGGCTTCGGTGTGAACCAGAACATGTTCGGGACGAACGCCCAACACGCCTTTGCGATCAGTCAATGCTTCGCCTTCGCCGTCATAGCCTTTTAGCGCAACGGTGGTGCCAGCGAAGTCGAACTTCTTGCCGCCGCCTGCAATGTCACCGTCAAAGAAGCTCATGGATGGAGAGCCGATAAAGCCCGCCACGAACAGGTTCGAAGGTTTATTGTAAACAGTCATCGGATCCGCAAGCTGCTGGATATAACCACCACGCATAATCGCGATACGGTCAGCCAAAGTCAGCGCCTCGATCTGATCATGCGTCACATAGACCATGGTGTTGTTTAGCTGGTTGTGCAGGCGCTTAAGTTCGACACGTAATTCGGCGCGCAGTTTAGCGTCAAGGTTCGACAAAGGCTCATCGAACAGGAACACGTCTACATCACGGACCAACGCACGACCAATAGCCACACGTTGGCGCTGGCCCCCCGAAAGGGCTGCTGGTTTACGGTCCAGCAATTCTTCAATCTGAAGAATTTCGGAGGCATTGGCCACGCGCTTGGCTATATCTTCTTTTGGCAGCTTCTGGTTCTTCAACCCGAATTCCAAATTGCCACGCACAGTCATCTGCGGATAAAGCGCATAAGACTGGAACACCATGCCGATGCCACGGTCCTTGGGCTCGGCCCAAGTTACGTTTTTACCGGAAATGTGAATCTGGCCACCAGACACGTCTAGCAAACCAGCCAGACAGTTTAGCAACGTGGATTTACCACAACCCGATGGGCCAAGCAGAACCAGGAATTCCCCTTCGCCGATATCGATATTCAGGTCTTTCAAAACTTTGACGGAACCAAAGTTCAATTCTAGGTTTTTGACGGATACACTTGTTGTCATTTTCAATCAGCCTTTTACTGCGCCGGCGGCAATGCCCCGGACAAAGAGTTTCCCAGAGACGAAGTATACAAATAGCGGCACCAGACCCGTCAGGATCGTGGCGGCCATGTTAACATTGTATTCCTTCACCCCTTGAACGGAGTTCACGATGTTATTCAACTGCACCGTCATCGGGTAACTTTGAGGTTTGGTGTAAATCACGCCAAACAAGAAGTCGTTCCAGATACCTGTAACCTGCAAGATGATCGCAACCACAAAGATCGGTAGCGACATCGGCAACATGATTTTAAAGTAGATACCCCAGAAACCAGCACCATCAACACGCGCAGCGCTGAACAGTTCGGCAGGTACCGACGTGAAATAGTTGCGGAAAAGCAGTGTCAAAATCGGCATACCAAAGATCGTATGTACGATTATTAGTCCCTTGACCGATCCCATCAGGCGAATTTTGCCAAACGGTTCCAGCCCCAAAAGTTCCATAATCGGGTTCAGGAAACCAGCCAAATATGTTAGGCCTTCACCGGATTCACGCAACAAAATTACGATTGGATAGATCATGATTTGGTAAGGAATAAACGCCCCGAAAATCAGGATGGTGAAAAAGACAGCCGACCCCTTGAAAGGCCAATTAGCCAGTGCGTACCCGTTCACAGACGCGATAATTATCGAGATGATAACCGACGGCACTGTGATTTTCACCGAATTCATGAAACCACGACTAAGCCCGTCACAGTTAATACCGGTACAGGCGTGCGCCCACGCTTTGACCCAAGGTTCAAACGTTACTTCCTTTGGCAACCCAAATACGTTGCCGCCGCGAATTTCAGACATGTCTTTCAACGACGTCACGATCATCACGTAAAGCGGTAACAGGTAATACATGGATACAAGGATTAGCGCACCGTAAACTACGATATTGCTAAGCGAAAACATCTTTTTCGGTTTTGGACCATGTGGTCCGTCGAATGTCATTGTTGCATCAGTCATGCTTTTTCTTGCCTCCGAACTCGAGATAAGCCCAAGGAATAACGATACAGACAACGGCTGCCATCATCATTGTCGATGCGGCGAAACCCTGCCCCAAATTCTGGGCTTGGAACATGTATTCGTAAACGTATTTAGCGGGAACTTCCGATGCGATACCGGGGCCACCATTGGTTTGTGCAACCACGAGATCGTAAACTTTAACGATACCGGACGCGATCAGAACCAAGGTTGTTATGAACACCGGACGCATCATCGGGATAACGATGAACAGGTAAGTCTTCCACATCGGGATACCCTCGACACGGGCTGCTTTCCAGATATCCTCGTCAATGCCACGCAAGCCAGCGAGCATCAGACACATGATAAGCCCAGTACCCTGCCACAAACCAGCGATCAGGATGCCGTAAATAACGAAATCGGGATTGGAAAGCGGATCGAACGAAAAGCTTTCCCAGCCCCAGTCCTGCACAACTTTCTGAATGCCGAATTGTGGGTTCAAAATCCATTGCCAAACCAGACCGGTAACAATGAAGCTTAGTGCGAACGGGTATAGAAGAATGGTGCGGAAAGTATTCTCAAACCGGATTTTCTGATCCAGCAATGCCGCCAGCGAGAAGCCGATTAGCAATGTGAATACCATCGAGAAAAACCCGTAGATTGCGATATTTTCAACCGAGATCAACCAGCGATTTTGTGTCCATAGACGTTCATACTGAGCCAAACCAACGAAGTTCTTTTCGATAATGCCAGTAATATACATGAAATTCAGCGCGCCATCGCTCGCCATCCATTCAGGCACAGGAATTGCGAACAATTCCTCCCATTCGAATAGCTTCTTTGGTAGCAATCTGGATTTTGTAAACGAATATACGATTGTCCAAACCGTACAGCCGATAAAGATAACCAGCGCCGTTAGGACCATCGGAATGGAGGCGATTTTCGCACTCATATTCCGGAATAATTGTGAAGGACGCTCAGATTGCGCCATGGAACCTTCTCCCTTGTGAAATGGTTGCTTCTCTCAGGGGATTCACATCGGGACCACCCCTAACGCGTATTGAACCTGAAACCTGCTGTTAGATGCACTTCCGGCCCGAAAAATCCGGGCCGGAGGCTCTATTTATATCACCTGTGGTGACTTAGTCTGCGTCGCCAATGATAGCAGCATAACGCTCTTGGAATTGTGCAGCAGAGATGCTTGTGTCATTCCAGAACTCAACTGTAAGATCGTTCAGCTGTGTGCTTGTATCGGCAGAGTTCAACTGGTTGCCGTCTGGCAGAATGTTGCCACCCGCAAGGATCTCTAGACCTTTGCGCATGCAGTCATTCGCAGCAGTAAGATCAACGTCGCCACGGATAGGCAGCGAGCCTTTCTTAAGGTTAAACGCAACCTGAACTTCTTTCGAAATCATCTGCGAAGCCATACGAAGCTGAGCAGCTTTTACGTCTGCATCGTCAACCAATGGGAAGTAGAACGCGTCGCCACCAGTGGAGATAACTTCAGTTACACCCAGACCTGGAAGACATGTGTAATCTTCGCCAGCAACTTGACCAGCAACCTGGAATTCACCCTGTGCCCAATCGCCCATGATCTGACCACCGGCTTGACCAGTGATAACCATGTTTGTTGCTTGGTTCCAATCTTGAACAGTCGAACCAGCGGAAAGCAAACGCGCATCAGCGAAAGCTTCGAACGCAGCAGTTGCTTCGTCAGACATAACAGCGTCTACGGAATGGTCGCGATTGATTTCCAACCAAACGTCCTGACCGGAAACGGCCACTAGGATCACACCAAAGGCGCCCGAAGACTGCCAAGACTGTTGACCCATTGCCAATGGAATGATGTCCACAGCTTCAAGCGCAGGAGCGGCGGCAACAAATTCATCCCAGTTGGAAGGAACGTCAACACCAGCTTTGGCATAGGCGTCATGGCTTAGCCAAATCCACTGCCAAGAGTGGATGTTTACTGGAACGCAGTAAATTTTGCCGTCCAGTGTACATGCGTCAAGCAATGCAACTGGATTAACAATGTCGCGCCAGCCTTGTGCATCTGCAAGTTCTGTTAGGTCAGTCATAAGACCAGCTTCAACCAGTTCCTCAGCCTGACGGCCGTGGTTTAGCTGTGTAGCGCCCATTGGGTCGCCACCGATGATGCGGCTAATGATGATTGGGCGAGCAACGCCACCGGAACCGGCGATAGCGCCGTCAATCCAAGTGTCTCCGCCAGCTTCGAACGCTTTCGCGAATTCAGCAACAGCGGCAGCTTCGCCACCAGAAGTCCACCAATGTGTAACTTCAATTTCTGTAGCACTTACAGGCAGTGCAACCGACGTTGCGAGCGCTGCGAGTAAACCGACGTTGCGAGCGCTGCGAGTAACAGAACGATATTTCATGTTAGATCCTCCCATCTAAATCGTTGTAGTTTTTCGAGCCTAGGCTGCAGCAAAAAAGAAAGCAACAGAATATTTGAAAATCCAGTTTCTTTAATTGCCTGGACAAAAATACACCCCAATCAGTCCCAAACATGTTTCCAATCGGAAACACGTTAACTAAATTTTAGCACTATAAATAAGGGAATATTTTATTATCTTGAGGAATATTTTACGTTGCAATCGTATGCAATGCCCGTGCAGCCACTAGTGATATATAAGAAAAACATCCGCGAAAATATTGCCCTGAAAGCTGAAACTAGAAAAACTGTAACGTTTCAGTAGAAACTATGATTTCTCACAACTTCGTGCAAAGCTACATAAACGCAAACTGATTCGGCACACAGAAAATGACCACTGAGAAATCCACCACGGCAAACGATTCTGCAAGTAAGAGTCCTAAGCGTCCAACGTTGAAAGACATTGCGTTTATGACGGGTTTAGGTGTGACTACTGTATCGCGCGCCTTAAATGACGCCTCGGATATCAGTGAGTCCACTAAGGAGCGCGTGCGCCTAATCGCCAAACAAATCGGCTATCGCCCGAATCGCGCTGGTGTGCGTTTGCGGACCGGGAAAACAAATGTTGTTAGTCTAATTTTGGGAACAGAGCCCGGACCAATGGGCATGGCTGCGCCGTTTGTCGCCAGTATTTCGGAATATTTGCGGGACACTAATTATCACCTCGTCGTAACCCCTTATCATCTGTCCCAAGACCCAATGGAGCCAGTAAAATACGTCGTTGAAACCGGGGCCGCTGACGGGATTATCTTGTCGCGAACAATCCCTAATGACCCGCGCATAAAATACCTTTCCGAAGTCGGGTTCCCATTTGTCACCCACGGGCGCACAGATATGGGCATCGAACACGCGTTTTTTGCTTTCGATAATGAAGATTATTCCAAACAAGCCGTCGGAATTCTGGCAGATCGCGGGCGCGAAAGCATCGGGTTGATCGCGCCGCCTGCAAATTTGACATTCTCGCAACATCTGACCACAGGCTTTGCCGCTGAAATTGCAACGCGGGATTTGTTGGAAATCCCAATTCGCAAAGTCTCCATTGATTCGGAGTTTGAAGACATTCAGGAGGAAATCGAGCGTATCCTAAGGTCCCGCCACCCTGTGGACGGCATTATTTGCGCCAGCGCCAACGCCGCGATCGCCGCACTGGCAGCAGTGACCGCAACGGATATGGTTCTGGGCAAAGATATCGACATTGTCGCCAAGGAATCCTTTGATCTGCTGAACCACATCCGCCCCGACATGATCGTTATCCGCGAAGATTTCCTTGCGGCAGGCAGCGCGTTGGTAGAAATGTTGCTGAAAATCATCGGCGGCGAAAGCCCGAAACTGCACCAAGTCCTGCAAATTCCCTTGGACGAAGCCGGCGGCCTAAAGACAATCCACATATAACCACTTGCGCGGCGAAAAGATCGTTTACGGCTGTTCGCAGACATGCGAAGCTTCGCGCGACTAATTCTTGGGGAGAGAAACATGTCGGATTTTGAGATCATCGATGAACGGTTTCGCCAGCTAATTCTGGGCAATGCCGCCGTCGAAAAAATCGCAGACGGGTGCCGTTGGGCCGAAGGGCCAATCTGGTTCAATGACGGTGGCTATCTGCTTTGGAGCGATATCCCCAATAACCGCATCTTACGCTGGACACCGGGCATCGGCGTCGATGTTTTCCGCAATGATTCCAGCAATTCCAACGGCAATACGCGCGACATTCAGGGGCGGTTGATTTCGTGTCTGCATGGATCGCGCACGGTTATCCGCACCGAACCTGACGGCTCAATCACCACCATTGCCGATGAATATCAAGGCGGGCGATTAAATTCGCCTAATGATGTTGTGGTGAAATCCGACGGATCCATCTGGTTCACCGATCCGAATTACGGAATCATGTCTGATTACGAAGGCTTCAAGGCCGAGATGGAGCAAGGCGGCTGTTACGTTTTCCGCGTCTCGCCTGACCTTTCCGAAATTACCGTTGTTGCCGATGATTTTGTCAAACCTAACGGCTTGGCTTTCTCAGCGGATGAAAAGCAGATGTATATAGCCGATTCTGGCTTTTCGAACGACCCCAAGGCCCCGCACCATATTCGCGTGTTTGACGTGAACGCTGATGACACATTATCGGGCGGCGAGGTTTTTGCCGACGTCACCCCCGGCTTGCCTGACGGGTTCCGCTTTGACACGGATGGCAATCTTTGGACCAGTGCCGCCGACGGCGTCCATTGTTACGCACCCGACGGCACGCTTTTGGGGAAAATTCTGATCCCTGAAACCGTCGCCAACCTCACCTTTGGTGGCCCGAAACGTAATCGGATGTTCATCACCGCAACGACCTCGGTCTATTCCATATTTCTAAACGCCAGCGGCGTACAACGCCCATAAGCAGGAGGCTGCAAATGTTCCCGAAACTTACGCCTGAAAATACTCTACCCGATGCTGGCACTTTGATCGGTCGCGCATGGTTGCCTGATGCGGATGGCCCTGCGGTGGTGGTTCTGCGCGATGGCAACGTGTTCGATATGAGCGAAAATGTCAGCACCGTCACCGATTTGCTGAATTCCGACGACCCACATGGCATCGCAACGCTAGGCGGCGCAAAAATCGGCACCGTCGAGGAATTGCTGGCAAATACCACGCCCGACGATCGCAACGAAGCCTTGCCTTGGTTTTTGTCACCCGTTGATCTGCAAACCATCAAAGCCAGCGGTGTGACATTTGCCGCCAGCATGTTGGAACGCGTGATCGAGGAACAGGCCAACGGCGACCCCGCCGCCGCCCAACAAATCCGCGACACAATCGGTGCTGAAATCGGTGTTAACCTGTCCGAAATCACCCCAGGTTCTGCAGAGGCTGATCAAGTCAAAGAAGTCCTAACCAAACGCGGGCTTTGGTCCCAGTATCTTGAGGTCGGCATCGGCAAATTTGCCGAGATTTTCACCAAAGCCCCAACCATGTCATCCGTCGGCACGGGCTCCGAGGTTGGCATCCACCCTGAATCCACGTGGAATAACCCCGAACCCGAAGTGGTTTTGGTTATCTCCAACACCGCGAAAATCGTTGGTGCGACACTTGGCAATGACGTTAACCTTCGCGACTTTGAGGGGCGCAGCGCGCTGTTGCTTGGTAAAGCCAAAGACAACAATGCCTCGGCAGCTTTGGGCCCGTTTATTCGCCTGCTTGATGACAGTTTTGGTCTTGATGACATCCGCAATATGGAACTGAAAATGCGGGTCGAGGGCGAGGACGGTTATATCCTCAAGGACGGCAGCAACATGAAATTCATCAGCCGCGATATCGAGGATTTGACAGCACAGGCCATCAGCCGCAATCACCAATATCCCGACGGTCTGGTCCTGTATACCGGCACCATGTTCGCCCCTACCGATGATCGTGGCGAAGAGGGGTCCGGTTTTACCCATAAAATCGGCGATATTGTCAGCGTTTCCTCGACGGAACTGGGCACATTGACCAACCGCGTGAACCTGACCACAAAAGCGCCGGAATGGACGTTTGGCGTTAGCGCCTTGATGAAAAACCTCGCTAAACGCGGAATGATCTAATTGGACGAGACGGTATCGTCAAGTTATTGAGCATAGTTTGATTTTTTCCAAATAGGCGAATTT
>CAZYMT010000075.1:0-13756 GCA_964649035.1 uncultured Rhodobacterales bacterium | reverse complement strand
TGGGTGTCGAGGGTAATTTGCACGAAGGTCTTGGGCTGGATGCCGATTGGGCCTATAATATCATCAAAGCCGTGGGGAATTACGGCGAAATCTATGAGGCCTATATTGGTAACGGTTCGCAAGGTATCGGCATTAGCCGCGAAGGTACGTTGAACGAGCTTTGGACCAATGGTGGTCTAATGTATTCACCGCCAATGCGGTAACAATATCAACGGGGTTGGGCCGCAATGGCCCGACACCATCATTTGAAGCCAACGATAAAGTTTGGCGCAAATAACAGCGGGGTAATGATGTGACGGATGGATCCGAAGGGGTTCCCATTGTGCGGGAACGACCAAAAGAAACGTTTAATTTCTTCCAAGATAAACGCGTGCGTTCTGCTTTTTATCAGATACTGACCGCCGGAATTGTGGGCTGGTTGGCCTATTATCTGGTTTCGAACACCGCCCATAACCTAGAAGCGCGGGGCATGAATACCGGCTTTGGTTTCTGGAATGTGTCGGCGGGTTTTGATACGGATTTCAAGTTGGTTGAATATACGCCGGGTGTTGGCACTTATGGCCGGATATTCATGATCGGCGTGTTGAACACCTTGCTGGTATCGTTTCTGGCGATTATTTTCAGCACGTTCATCGGATTTTTTGTCGGGGTGCTGCGGCTTTCGCATAACTGGCTGGTCGCCAAAGTGGCCCTAGCTTACGTCGAGATTTTCCGCAACGTTCCGCTGCTGATCCAGATTGTGTTCTGGTATATCGGCGTGTTCAGCTTGCTACCGCAGGTCAAAGGGTCGATCGACCTATCATTTGGCACTGGACGGATAATGCTGAACAATCGCGGCTTTTATATGCCAACCCCAATCCCGGGGGATCTGTTTTGGATGACGGCGCTTACCTTTGTTGTCGCGGTTATCGGAGCGATTATCTATCGCCGTCGCGCGCGTAAATTGCAGGATGCGTCGGGTGTGCAAACCAAAACCTTGCTGCCATCACTGGCCGCGATCATCGGATTGCCGCTTGTGGTGTATTTCTTGACCGGCCAACCGCTGGAATGGAATGTGCCCGAGTTGAAAGGGTTCAACTTTGTTGGGGGGACATCTGTCCCGCCGTCTTTCCTTGCGCTACTGGTTTCACTTAGCATTTACCATGCGGCCCATATCGCGGAATCGGTTCGTGCCGGTATTTTGTCGGTCAATCGTGGCCAGCATGATGCGGGAATGGGTATCGGCCTGAAACCGGGTAAAGTTATGCGGCTGGTTATCATCCCGCAAGCAATGCCCGCCATTGTACCGCCGCTGATTTCTAACTGGATGAACACGGTTAAAAACTCGTCGCTCGCTATCGCGATTGGCTATTCCGATGTTGTCTCGCTGTTCATGCAAACCGCACTGAACCAAGCTGGATATGCGGTGGAAATGGTCGGAATGACTATGGCGTTCTATATGGTTGTCAGCCTGACGATCTCGTTCTTCCTGAACATCTATAACAAACGTGTACAATTGGTGGAGCGTTAATCATGGCTATTGTAACTGCAACTAAATCACCAGACCGCGCTGCGCCGATTTCGGAAACCTCCGTCATGGGATGGCTGCGCAAGAACTTGTTTAGCAACGCATTCAATACGCTGCTGACGCTGTTCATGTTCTACATCATTTACCTAACGCTCAAAGGCGCGTTGGGTTGGGGACTGGCCGACGCGACCTTCGTCGCCGAAAATCGAAGGGAATGTTACGACAATAGTCTGACCGGCGCCTGTTGGGCCGGAGTCATCGACTGGCTCGACAATATTTTCTACGGGCGGTATCCGCGCGAAGAAATATGGCGGATCAATCTGGGCGGCGCATTGCTGTTCTTGTGGATGGCACCGCTTTGGATGCCACGGGTACGTGGTAAAATACTGGTCGGAGCCTCGGTCGTGGTCTTTGCGCCGTTCCTTGCCGGATACCTGTTTTCAGGTGGTGGCACGGGGCTGTTTATGCAGATCATGCTAAGCGGCGCGGTTATAGCTTTTGCTATCAATATGGCTAATGCTCTGACCGGATTGTTCAAGGACATGGGGTTGGGTACTTACCTGCTCCAGAGCTTTGGCAAAGCTGACGCACCTGACAAAACCCAGCGCAATATCTTGTTGGGGCTGGTCGCTGGGATGTTTGTTCTGGCCTATGTATGGGTTTGGCAATGGCAGCTTGAATATGTCACCTGGACAAAATGGGGCGGGCTATTCCTGACGATAGTTATTTCCGGCATCGGCATCGCCTCGTCCTTGCCCGCCGGTATTTTACTGGCATTGGGACGACGCAGTGAACTGCCGGTTGTGCGTGTGCTCTCAACGGGTTTTATCGAGGTTTTCCGCTCCGTCCCGCTGATCACCGTGTTGTTCATGGCCACCACCATGTTCCCACTATTCATGCCCGAAGGGTTTGTTCTGAACAAACTAGTTCAGGTGATCATCGCCGTGGTGCTATTCAACGCCTGCTACATGGCCGAGATCGTCCGCGCAGGCCTGCAAGCCATCCCCAAGGGACAGTTTGAAGGCGCGCATACTATCGGCCTTGGCTACTGGGGTACGATGGGGTTGATCATCATGCCACAAGCGTTGAAACACATGATCCCGAATATTGTTGGCAACCTGATTGGTCTGTTGAAAGATACCACGCTGGTGTCGATTATCGGGCTGTTCGATTTGCTGGGAATGCTACGTTCGATCAGTAAAGACGTGCCATGGCTTGGCCTACATAAGGAACCGCTGATCTTTGGCGCAATCCTGTTTTTCGTAATCTGCTTCTCAATGTCCAAATACAGCCGGCATCTAGAAGTTAAACTGTCCGCTGGCGACAAGCATTGAGTGAAGGAATATTATTATGAGCGACGCAACACTGGCATCTGCCGCCTCAAACGAGGTGATGATCGAAGTTAACCAGATGAACAAATGGTACGGGGATTTCCACGTTCTCAAAGATATCGATTTGACAGTCCACAAGGGCGAGCGGTTCGTGATCTGCGGGCCATCCGGATCGGGAAAATCAACGTTGATCCGTTGTATCAACGCGCTTGAGGAACATCAGGAAGGCGACATAATTGTCGATGGGATCAAGCTGGGCAAAAATTTGAAAAACCTCGACCATATCCGGACCGAAGTTGGCATGGTCTTTCAGAACTTCAACCTGTTCCCGCATCTGACCATTCTGGAAAACCTGACTCTTGGTCCGATTTGGGTGCGTAAAATGCCCAAAGCCGAGGCGATTGAAACCGCGATGATGTATCTGGAACGGGTCAAAATCCCTGAACAGGCTGACAAATTCCCGGGCCAAATGTCTGGTGGACAACAGCAACGCGTGGCGATCGCACGATCGCTATGTATGAGCCCGAAAATCATGTTGTTTGATGAGCCCACCTCGGCGCTCGACCCTGAAATGATCAAGGAAGTGCTGGATGTGATGGTTGAATTGGCTGACACTGGCATGACCATGATCGTGGTGACCCACGAGATGGGTTTCGCCAAAACCATCGCTGACGAGGTGATATTCATGGATGCTGGCGAGATAGTTGAACGTAACAATCCCACCGATTTCTTTGGAAATCCTGAGCACGAACGCACACAGAATTTCCTTAGCCAGATTTTGTGACGCCAGTGATTTGATCCGCAAGGGCTTGCGCGTAATAAGGCGCGCGCAAGAACCCGTCGGACCCGTGACCTAACGAATGATACAGGTTGCGGGTTTGCGCACTTTCACCAATGCTGGACCCACTCGTTTCCCGAATATACGGTCGAAATCCGACAACCGTTTCAATCAGGGCCATGTTTTCAAGACTAGGCATGGTTTGAATGCCGCTTTGGAGCAGGTTTGCGACCGATCCCGCCTCGGCGTGGGGTGATGAATTATCGGCGTCCCGGGTTACACCAACCAATATCCTACCATCGTTGCGTGGGCATAGAACCCCGTCGGGGCGTTTGATCAGATGATGCAGAACAGGCGTGTCGGGATTACCCGCAAGCGTCAGGATGATGCCCTTTAACCCATAAGATTTTGGCATATCTTCGGGCAGTTTTTCGATGAGGCCGGATTGATATCCTGCAGCTATCACAACCGCATCTGCCGGTATTTCTTGATCGGCCGTTTCCACGCCTACAACGGTATCTTGCTGCAAAACCAAACGCTCCACTGGCGTATTTTCCAGCACTGTCCCGCCTAGCTTTGTGATTGCCAAAGCCAATGCGCGGCACAATTTACGCCCATCCACCCAGCAGACCTGCGGCAGATACGCGGCCCATGAAATGTCGTTGGCCAGCGACGGCTCTAGCCTGCGAAGCTGCTCTGCAGACACTTCTTCCGCCTGCCAACCGCGAGACTTCCGCAAATCAAAATCGCTACGAATATCTTGTTCGTTGTCAGGATATGCGATCCGCAACTGACCTCGATTTTGATAATCAACATCAATTCCGGACACGCGTTGGACATCATCAACAAATTGCGGCCATTGCTTAAGCGATTGCCATTCAATCCGCGCGGTTTCTGTTTTACCCAGCGACGGCTCCAGATATCCGGCAGCCGCCCAACTGGCCCCATGCCCGATCTGCCCTTGCTCGACTATTGTGACTTTTTTGCCAGCCTTAAGTAGTTGAAAAGACAACGAAAGTCCGATGACGCCCCCGCCAATTATTACAATCATATTATATTTTCCATCCAGTGCCACATACATCTTGATTTGTTCAAATTCGGTTGCTTTATTACCTAAACAGATTCGCGAAAACATCGAAAGCTTTTAGTCATGCCAACCAGTTTTTTCACCGCCCCCGGCAAGTTTTTTCGTGGCAATTTACACACCCACTCCACCCGTTCTGACGGTGTGCTTGACCCAGCCGAGGTCTGCCGACGCTATCAGGCCGAAGGGTATGATTTCATTGCCTTAACGGACCATTTTGTCGGGTTGTTCGACTACCCGCTCACTGATACCAGCGCCTATCGCAACGCCGATTTCACCACGATTTTGGGCGCCGAGCTGCATACGGGCGAAATGGAAAACGGCAATCTGTGGCATATTGTGGCTGCAGGATTGCCATTGGATTTCGAACCACCTAACGCGCCGCATTTTGATGCAGTTGAAGGATCGGAATCCGCCGCCTCACTGGCGCAGCGCGCACGCGATGCCGGTGCATTTGTCGTCATTGCTCACCCGCATTGGTCCGGTATGACCCATACCGACGCCAACACCATCGAGGCCGCCCACGCTGTCGAAATTTATAACCATGGCTGCGTGATTGACAATGATCGCGGCGAAGGCTTCCTGACGCTTGAACGCTTGCTGAATGATGGACGGAGGTTAAACTTGGTAGCTACCGATGACGCCCATTTCAACACTCCGGATTATTTTGGTGGGTGGGTTATGGTGAAGGCATTGGAAAACACACCAGAGGCTTTACTCGCGGCCCTGAAAGCCGGCGAATTCTACGCCAGCCTTGGTCCCGAAATTCACAACATCCGTATCGAGGATGGCCATGTAAAGGTGAATTGCAGCGCCGCGGTGACAATCATTGCGATGGGCAAAGGCACGTCGATGGTGACGTTGCACGGCACATCAATGACCTCGGCAAATTTATCGCTGGAACGACTGTCCGGCTCCCCGTGGATTCGTATTTCCGTCGTTGACCGTGCCGGAAAACGCGCATGGTCCAACCCGATTTGGCTTGATGATTAGACGCGCATGTAGATTGGACGTCATCAAGTCGAAACATTTAGTCCGCTCTTGGGTCATTCCTGCACCAGTGAACTTTCCCAGCTTCGGAGGAAATTTCGGCGTTTCAGTTGATCGAGGAAGACCAGAAGCTCCGGCCCAAACCGAATAGGGCGAAGCGCAGTGTTGGCTTGAAATGATGCGGTATCAATCGCGGGCAGACCAGTTTTGGCCACGAGGTCAGGGCGCGTATTTAACGTGGTCAGGAAATCGATCATCGCATGCGCCCCATCCACGTTTTCCGCCGTTTTAGGAATTAACGCCGTGCGCAACATGACATTTACGAAATCCGTCAGCTCGATAATCCGGAACCCGTCTGTTGTCGCCAGTTGCGATTCCGCGTAGCTGCCAAGGACGTTATACGCAAGCGCCAGTTTGCCGCTAGCAACATCACGGATCATCGCGCCGGAACAACAATAAAGCTGCGCATCGAGCCGCCCCATGACCTCCATCAGACGCCAATATGCCTCGCTATTTCGACTGTCTTGCGTGGCGATAAGATAGCCGAGGCCGGAAATGCGCAGGTCATAGGTGGCGATACGGCCCTGAAAACGGTCGGGGTTGGTGCGTAGCAGTTCTATCAATTCGTCGCGGTTTCGTGGAACGTCATCGGGGCCGAAAAACGCATCGGACACGATCAAGACAGCCGGTTCTTGGGTGAAGGCAAAAAGTTGGTTTCGCCAGATTGCCCAAGGCGGCAGTGTCGCGGCGGCTGGCGCATCATAGCTTTGGGCGAAACCGTCATTGGCTAGCTTGGTCTGCAAATCCATTGCGGACGAAATCGCCAGATCAAAAACCGCACCGTCCTGATAAATAGCCTGCATCAAATCCGACGTCCCTGCGACGGTATAATCTACCGCCACCCCCGGATATTCATCCTGAAATGCCATGATGATCGGGTCGAACACATCGAGGTCAGCCGTCGAGATTATTTTCAACACGGAACGTTGCGGATCGGCAGGATAAAACCGTTGATCTTCAATTTCATAACCTAAGGCCGACCCGGAAATTATGCTTAAGATCGCGGCAAGATAAGGGATACGCATGAACCTGCTCCTTTCGGGTTATCGGTGATTTTAAGGTTACCACCATGGGCGCGGGTAACTTCGTCGGCGATTGTGAGGCCAAGGCCGGAGCCGACAATGCCATCAACATTGGTGCCGCGAACAAATCGGGTGGTTAGGTGGGTTCGATCCATATCGCCAAACCCACGACCTTGGTCGGTAATCGACAGGTGCAGGGCGTTGTCGATGGCAACGCTGACCGTAATGTCGCTATCGTCCGGCGAGTATTTTATGGCGTTATCTAGTATGTTCTGTAGTGCCGCCTGAATAAGAATACCGTCACCCTTGAAGGGTAGCGGGGTGTCGTTCCAATCACGATGAATCGTGATGTCTTTGATATCTGCGGTTGGCCCCAACCTGTCGCAGATTTCCGCCATGATCGTGTTTAGATCCAAGTCATCCAGCGCCAAACTGTCCGCGCGAAATGTCACCATCGCATGATCAAGCATTTGTCCGGCGGATCGTGAACTTTCGTCAATCGCGCGGATCATTTCGCGCAAGGCCGTCTTATGTTCGGGCTTGTTGAGCTTGCGATAGGTAACCTCGGCCTGTGCACGAACTGTTGCCAGCGGGGTGCGGACGCGGTGCGCGGCCTCGGCGATGAAATTTTCGGTTTGAGAAAGCGAGGAGCGAAGGCGCCCCATGAACGAATTCAGGGCATCCACAAGCGGCACTAATTCCATCGGGGTTTCGGCGGTTACCGGGCGCAATTCTTTTGGTCCACGCCGTGTCACCGATCCGGTTATCCGGTCAATCGGGGCCAACGCAGTATTCGCGGCCCATAGGCTAAGTGCTGTTGCCAGCAGGAAAAAACCTAGGCCAACGCCTGTTGCTGTCGCCGTAATCCGACGCGAAATTGCCTCAAGACCGGATCGGGTTTGGGCAACGATAACAATAACATCGGTGGTGTCGGTCGCGGGGCCGATTGGACGGATGACCGAAACCGCCCGTACCTCGTCACCGCGATAATCAAAGGTTGTAAATTCCGCCGCGCCGACACGGGGCAGGCTGCGCGGCAAAGGCAAATCCTGATAGCCGGTTAGGGTGTCGTTATTGACCACAATGCGGTAAAAAACCCGATCTTCGTAGATCGTACCAAGCATTGATAGCGCCGAATACGGCAATTCCAGCGTCACCCCGTCAACTTCGCTATGCAGACTGTCAGCTATGGCCGTGGCCGAGGCGGTTAGAATGTCGTCTTGGGTGCCCTCGGCCGCCCGTTCTGCAACCTCGCGCACGACCAGAAAAAACGCCAGCGACAATAATGCTGCAACCCCTGCGAGTTGAAAGAATAACCGCCGCCGGATGGAGCCTTTACCTGTCAAACCTGCACCATTCGATAGCCCAATCCGCGCACAGTTTCGATTTTTGCCCCGGACCCTTCGAGACGTTTTCGTAAGCGGGCGACATAGACTTCGATGGCATTTTCCGACGCCTCGTCAGACAAGGAAAACAGACGGTCTAATAGATGGGTTTTTGAGAAAACTTGCCCGGGTGTAGTAAAGAATACCTCTATCAATCGTAACTCTCGATTGCGAAGAGTCACCACCTTTCCATCAAATTCCAGCTCGCCAGCGGTGGCATCCAATGTGGTATTCGCAAATGTTTTCCGGTTTTCAGCAACCCCGCCTTGCCGTCTAAGAACGGCGCGACACCGTGCTTCGAGTTCGGAAAAATCGAAGGGTTTTGTCATGTAATCGTCAGCGCCAATGTCCAAAAGACTGACCCGATCGGAGACCGCAGATCGGGCCGTAATCACGATAACTGGTGTGCGCTTTTTGGCCTTGCGTTGCCGGCTTAAAAAGTCCCGTCCATCCCCGTCTGGCAGCATTATGTCCAATAAAATAAGGTCGTAATCGGCGACGTCCATACAGGAATTCGCGGCCTCTAATGTACCAACGTAATCAACGGCGTGCCCATCCAGTTGCAGGCGCTCGGTGATGGCATTGGCCAGTTTCACGTTATCCTCGATCAGCAAGAAGCGCATATTATGGTTTTCTAGTTAAGGCCGTTTCCGGCGACCCCCTAAACATGGACAAGCATTTTGCCGCTGTCAAATTTTGTAAAAAATCGTCCCGTGACAGGTTGTTGTCAGGTTGCGCCTGAATACTAGCGCAGCGCACAGGGGGAATCACGCCGCCGCGCCAAAAAGTCTGGGAGGACATCATGAATAAAAACACCCTAAGGGCGCTGTGCACAACGGCCATCCTCGGTTTTACCGCAACATCTGCATTCGCCACCGAATGCATCGCACCGGCCAACCCCGGTGGTGGTTGGGATTTTACCTGCCGCGCAATTGGCAAAATCTTGTTCGATATCGGCGAAGTTGATAAACCCGTTCAGGTTACCAACATGGCCGGCGCTGGCGGCGGATTGGCATTCGCAACCGTGGTTAACGAGCGCGACGACGATAATGACCTGATCATCGCGGCATCTTCGGCGACGACTACACGTTTGGCGCAAAATGCTTACGGCGGCGCGACAGCGGATCAAGTTCGTTTCGTTGGTGCCATCGGTGCCGATCCCGGCGTTATCGTTGTGGCCGTTGATAGCCCATTCCAAAACCTGAATGATCTGATTGAGGCCGTGTTGGCCGACCCAAGTTCGGTTGCTTTTGCCGGTGGGTCGGCAGTTGGCGGGTTTGACCACCTTAAGCCGCTACAGGTTCTTAAGGCTGGTGGTCTGGAGGACATCACAACCGTTCGCTATATCGGCGTTGACGGTGGTGCCGATGCGATCACACAAACGATTGGCGGTTTCACCCAAGCCATGTCCGGCGACATGTCGGAAATCATCGGTTTCCTTAATGCTGGTGAAATTCGTGTGCTTGCAGTCCTGACCGAGGAACGTGTTCCAGGTTTTGAAGATATCCCTACAGCGCGTGAACAAGGCATTGATGTGGTCGCCGTAAACTGGCGCGGTCTTTACGTTCCAAAAGACATCTCGGACGCGGATTTCGAGGCATGGGGTGCACGCTTGCAAGCCGTTGCTGATTCCGACGAATGGCAGGAACAAATGGTGGCGAATGGTCTAGCGCCTTTCACCAAAGTTGGTGGCGATTTCCAGTCTTGGATCGACGGTGTTATTGCTCAGACCGAAGAGCTGTCGCGTGAAATCGGCGTGATCCAGTAAGATCATGCTTAAATCAGATCGTATCTTTGGTCTGGTCACGGTCATGGTGGCGCTCGCATATATAGCGAGCGCCACACAGATCCAGACCAGTTTCCTTGCTGACCCCGTTGGTCCCAAAGCGTTCCCGATGATGGTAGGGGCCATCGCTGCCCTTTGTGGTGCTGTTATGGTTCTGCGGCCCGATGCTGAACCTGACTGGCCGGAATTGCACACTCTTGGTGCACTTTTAGTGTCTGTGCTGGCGTTGATTGCCTATGCCTACGCGCTTAAACCGCTCGGATTTATTATTCCGACCGCTATCGTTGCGTCCTTGCTTAGCTACCAGATCAATCCGCGTCCAATGCTTGCAATACTGTCTGGTGTGGGGCTGTCGATTGGGCTGTTCACCTTATTTAAATTCATACTCGGTCTTGGCCTTACGGGGCTGCCGAAATTTCTGATGGGATAGTTTCATGGCTGATCTTTTCGCAAATCTATCGCTCGGTTTCAGTATCGCCCTGTCGCCATACACGTTGATGTTGGCCGTAATTGGGTGTTTTCTGGGCACAATTATCGGCGCGCTTCCGGGTCTTGGCCCATCAAACGGTGTCGCCATTTTGATCCCGCTGACTTTCACGCTTGGCTTGGATGCAACGGCGGCGTTGGTGCTGATGACATCGGTCTATTACGGGGCAATGTATGGTGGGCGGATCAGTTCAATTCTGCTGAATATTCCGGGGGATGAACCGGCGCTGATGACTACGTTGGATGGCTATCCGATGGCCAAACAGGGCAAGGCGGGTGACGCGCTGGTGATTTCCGGCGTGGCGTCTTTTGTTGGGGCGCTTTTTGCCACGATCGGCCTGATGATCTTGGCCCCGATGTTGTCGAGGGTCGCTTACTCCTTTGGCCCCGCCGAATATTTCGCGCTGTACCTGCTTGCCTTCGCGACCCTTGGGGGTATTTCCTCGAACAACCAAGCCAAAGCGGCTTTGGCGGCGTGTATTGGTATTGGAATTGCGACGATTGGGCTGGACAATAACTCCGGTATGCCGCGCTTTACGGGGGGTAATTTGCATCTAATGGACGGAATTGATTTCCTCGTCGCCATCGTTGGATTATTCGCCATCGCCGAAGTGTTCTTCTTTATCGAAAGCCACGGCAAAGAATCCGCGCTTGGGGTGAAACTTGAGAAAGTAACCATTCCTGTGCGCGATCTGATGGATAGCGGTTGGTGTATGTTGCGGGCATCGGTCGTTGGCTTTATTGCCGGTATTTTACCCGGCGCAGGTGCATCCTTAGGCAGTTTCCTTGCCTATATGTCCGAAAAAGCCATCGCCGGTAAAGATGGCGGTTTCGGGACTGGCGTACCCAAAGGTGTCGCCGCCCCCGAGGCTGGAAATAACGCGGCCGCAGGCGGCGCCCTGATCCCGATGCTAACGCTGGGCGTGCCCGGTTCGGGAACCACGGCGGTGCTGTTGGCATTATTGATGACCCTGAATATCACCCCGGGACCAACATTATTTGTTGAGCGGCCGGATGTGGTTTGGGGGCTAATTGCCTCGCTACTGATTGCCAATGTGGTGTTATTGTTGATGAATGTGCCGATGGTTAAACTGTTTGTGCGCGTCCTTCAGGTGCCGCCTTCGATATTGATGCCCGGCGTCACCATGGTTTCATTTGTCGGGATTTATTCGCTGACGGGATCGTATTTCGATCTGGTACTGATGATTGGGTTCGGCATTTTGGGTTATGTCTGTCGCAAGCTAGATATTCCAACGGTGCCGATTATCATGGGTATCCTGCTAGGCGGTGCGATGGAAAATAAATTGCGCGACGCAATGGTTCTGTCTGGTGGTGAATGGACATATCTGTTCAGTTCCCCGATTTCGACAGGTCTGTTGATCGCAGCCGTATTAGGGTTCGTTGCACCAATGTTCTTACGTAAATACATCACCAAGCCGCAAAGGGTTAGCGATTGAATATAGTAAAAATCTTGATCCCCTCTGGGGCATTGGGCCTTGGTTATGACCCCGTGGCCCTTGCCCGCGGGGTTGCCGCCAAACCCGACCTTATCGCCATTGATGGCGGTTCGACCGATAGTGGCCCCTCATATTTGGGGCGCGGGGTATCAAAATATGCCCGTGCCTCTACCAAGGCTGAATGGGCAGGATTGCTTACTGCAAGGGCTGAAGCCAACTGCCCTCTCGTAATCGGTACCGCCGGAACTTGTGGCACGGATTCCATGGTCGATTGGCTTTTTGAGATCACTCAGGAAATCCTTGCGGAAACTGGAATGCGCGCCAAAATCGTCACGCTGAAATCCACCCAACCGATTGACCGGATCATTGACGCCTATAATCGCGGGGCTATTTCACCGCTACCCGCAGCGCCGGAAATAAGCACGGAAACCTTAAAAAACTGCACCAATATCGTCGCCCTTGCTGGCGCTGAGCAGATAGCCGAGGCCATTAATACCGGCGCTGACATTGTTATCGCTGGCCGTACAACCGACACTGCAATAATTGCTGCCCTGCCTATAATGCGCGGCCTAAATCCCGGCCCTGCGTGGCACGGTGCCAAGATTGGCGAATGTGGCGCGCTTTGCGCAACCAACCCACAATCTGGCGTCATCATGGTTGAATTCGACGATGCGGGTTTTACCATTACACCTCTGGCTGACGGCGCTCACGCAACGCCTCATACTGTTTCCGCACATATGCTATACGAAAATTCCGACCCGTTTATTCTGTATGAACCCGGCGGGCATCTTGATGTCCGTGACGCGCAATATCAGGCGTTGGATACAAGTCGTGTGCGGGTTACTGGTTCGGTCTGGCATCCCTCGGACACCTACACAGTTAAACTTGAAGGGGCACAGGTTGCCGGTTTCCAAACCGTAATTTTTGCGCTTATTCGGGATGCGCGTTACGTTAAAAATATTGCGGCTTGGTGTGACGATATCGCAATCAAACATAGTGCCAAAGTTTGCGACCGGCTGGACCTCGAACTAAACGATTTTACCGTGGAACTGCGGATTATCGGCCGTGATGCGACGCTGGGAAGCATGGAAAACAAACAAAGCGATCTGGTGGAGGTTGGCGTGCTTGGCATTGTCACCGCTGCAGATCAGGATACGGCGAACAACATCGCCAAAATGCTGAACCCGTATCTGTTGCACCATCCGCTGACCCAAGCCGAGGAACAACCAACTTTTGCCTTCCCGTTTTCTCCTGCTGAAATCGATCGTGGCGCAATTTATGCATTTATGCTTAACCATATAATGACGCTGGAAAATCCGATGGATGCCTTTATCTTAGAGATCCACCCATGACCCAAATTCGCGACATCGCCGAGAAAGTGCGCAGCAAAAATGCCGGGCCTTTTTGGCTGACCATTGATGTTTTCTGTGGCAATTCCGCTGCTTTCAATCAAATCAGCACCAACCTATCGACCGCGCGTGTTGCAAAGCTGTTCCAAGCGGAACCCGACGTGATAAAACGCTTCGACATAGCCGCCATTAACGTCATCAAATTCAGCTTGCCACGTCCACAAATCCAAGGCGCTATTTCTGACCGTGATATCCACGGCGCAGCATGGGGCCCTTTGTTGGCGGAGCTTGATTTAGCTTAGAAATACATAGCACCAGTATTTTGTTCGTGGAAGAAAATAACAGCGGGATACAGATCTCATCCACTGATGTCGCTTAAGACGTGTCCGTGCCGATTATACGTCATTGCATCGAGTCACCTCAAGTTTTTTGGATGACTTTATATTCGTGTGTTATGAGTTCTTGTAACGGTATCGTCAAGTTGACGGGTCTTCCTCTGATTTATAAACATGCGTCATGAC
>CAZYMT010000074.1:0-13862 GCA_964649035.1 uncultured Rhodobacterales bacterium | reverse complement strand
ATTTGAAACGGCACCAACGGTGGCCATACATTCCTGACGCACCAGACGCAGCTCGCCCGAAGACAAACGGATCTGTGCGTATCCACCATCACGACCCACGAATTGAGCGTATGTACCAGCGGAACGTGCAATCTGCCCGCCTTTACCAGCTTTCAATTCGATGTTGTGGATGATTGTACCAATTGGCAGGCCAGTGAACGGCATTGCGTTACCTGGTTTTACGTCTGCTTTTGCAGATGCAACAACCTTGTCGCCAATTGCCAGACGCTGTGGCGCCAGAATGTAGTTTTGCTCACCGTCTTCATAACGTATCAAGGCAATGAATGCGGTTCTGTTTGGATCGTACTCGATCCGTTCAACAGTTGCCGGCATATCAAACTTGCGACGTTTGAAATCCATGATGCGGTAGAGGCGCTTTGCACCACCACCCTTGCGACGCATAGTGATCCGTCCGGTATTGTTCCGACCGCCCTTTTTCGTCAAACCCTCGGTGAGAGTTTTAACGGGACGTCCTTTCCAAAGCTCCGAACGGTCAATCAGAACCAACCCACGTTGGCCTGGCGTCGTCGGTTTATACGACTTTAATGCCATCTTATCTGTCTTCCGTTATATGTCAGGCTAGGCCTGAATTGAGTATACCGCCCCGAAGGTCGGCGAAGGATATAATTAGCAATGTCAAAAAAGGTCTCGGAAAGAATCCGAAACCAATCAACTGTGCGGGGGATGTAGCAGCGATGGCAAGGAGTGTCCATAGATGAACCATATAATAAGATGTGGCTTTACCTAAAATTAGCCGCCGACCAAATCAACTAAACTCTCATATCTACGCGCAATGTGTTGATCAACAATATATCTCTTAATTTTCTCATCCTCTCTCAGCGACAACACAACATCTTTGATGGTTTGACTTTCATCAGCAAAATACTCCTCAATCAGTGGCGCAGCCGTATTGCTATAGTACACGTGTCTAACATTTCCATACCTTGTTTGGCCTCCACTGGTGCCTATAAATGTTAGAACCATCCACTCAACAATGTCTCTTAACGGAGGATTTGGACAAGATGCGAACCCTCCAAATTCCTTAAACTGCCGTAAGATATCACCATGCTTCTCGTAACCCGCCCAATTCGTACCAACTTGGTTTAATTGGGTGAGGAACACATCGAACAGTTCTTTTCTGGCCGATTTCCTTAGATATGGCATTACACCACATGCAGTCGCCACACGCGCGTGGCGTTCATCCAATCCGTTCCGTCCAATACGAGTCTGAAAATCAGTGGCTGTGTTAACAAGCACCTGATTGGCGGCGCGTTTTCTAAGTGAACCAAGTAAAGTATAAGCATTCTGCTGAATGATATCCGATTGCGCTTTGTCAAGTGCGTTACTCACCAAGAATTTAATGATTTCGAGTTGGCGTGGTTGGGGTGCCCTCTCAAAATCTGAAAGTAGCTCCTCCCCGGGCTGTATCTGAGATGCCTGCACGACTAGCTGTTTTACATCCGTAATTTTCAACAAATTGACGGGATCAGCAGATAAAATGACATTGATACATGTCGAAAATATGTAGACACAATCCTCTAAGCCAGCTTCATACTCGTCATCTTCGTGTTCAAGATCTCGGCGAATTTCATAACTCCGACAAACTCTGCGCCACTCCGGCCGAGTTAACAATCCCATCCTATAGGCCAAGTCAATAATCTTGGCAGTTGGATAGTCTTCTATATCTTCATCTTTTCGGATCGGAGGAAGTTTGAATTGATCTGCTGCCTCCTTCGCTATATCAGTACCTGCAATGACAATTTTTTCTCTCAGGTCATGCATGGCGGCGTTAAACAGGCGTTGACATGCACTACTAGGATCGACTTCCAGAAGCCTATTTACGCGTTGAATAAGAGCTTTGGCCTGCCACTGTGGTCTGATATGCATCATCAACGAATGTACACCAGAAGAATTCACCAATTCGACATTTGCGGCGGGAATAATATCTTGCAATTTCTGTACGTCCTGTTTTTAATTTTGGAAATTTGAAAAGAAGTTTCTCACAACTAACTATAGTAACATAATTCTTTGCTAATACTAAATTGAAGACTAATTACGTAAAATTCAAGCCTTCGTACTACGAACGAAAAAGGCCCCCGCAGAAGCGAGGGCCTTTTTACTTTTATTTCGTTAGGCTTAAAGGCCTGTGGACACGTCGATAGTATTACCTTCTTCGAGTGTCACATAAGCTTTCTTGATGTCTCTACGTTTGCCGAGTTGCCCCTTGAAACGTTTGACTTTGCCTTTTGTGATCGACGTATTAACCGCTTTCACCTTAACATTAAAGAGGCCTTCGATGGCTTCCTTAATCTGTGGTTTATTAGCCTCAATCGCCACTTCGAAAACCACTGCACCATTCTCGGATGCCATTGTTGCTTTCTCGGTGATGATCGGTTTGCGGATCACGTCATACTGTTCAGCTTTGGTGCTCATGATAGGCGAGCCTCCAGGGCTTCGACAGCAGATTTGGTCAGCACAAGCGTGTCACGGCGAAGAATGTCATAAACATTCGCACCCATGCTTGGCAGCACATCAATGCCGTCTATGTTGCGGGAAGCGCGGGCGAGATTTTCATTCACGTCTGCACCATCGATAATCAAAACACGTTTCCAGCCGAGGTTTTTCATCACAGCGGCCAAAACTTTGGTTTTGCCTTCTTTAAGGATAGCGTCCTCAAGAATGACCAGCTCGCCGGCAGCAACTTTAGCTGACAAAGCGTGTTTCAGGCCGAGGGCGCGAAACTTTTTTGTCAACGCATGTGCGTGGCTGCGAGGTGTTGGACCTTTATAGATACCACCACCGCGGAAGATCGGCGCATTACGGGAACCGTGACGCGCGCCACCAGTACCTTTTTGGCGATAGATCCGCTTGGTTGTGTAGCTAGTCTCGGAACGAGTCTTAACCTTGTGTGTGCCCGCTTGGCGTTTTGCCAATTGGTAACGCACAACACGGTGCAGAATGTCCGCGCGAGGCTCCAGACCGAAGATCTCATCGTTGAGATCAATCGAACCGGCCTTTTTGGCGTCCAGTTTGATTACGTCAGTTTTCATTCTTCCGCGCCTCCTTCGGGGGCTTCAGCAGGTGCTTCAACAGCAGATGCAGCTACAACGGCAGAACGAAGCGCAGCAGGTGTCGGCAAATCAGCAGGTGCAGCTTTTTTGACTGCATCTTTGATTGTAACCCAACCACCTTTTGAACCCGGAACAGCGCCTTTGATCATGATCAAACCACGATCCGCATCAGTTTTCATAACTTGCAAGTTTTGCGTAGTGACACGGACGGCGCCCATGTGACCAGCCATTTTCTTGCCTTTGAAAACCTTACCAGGATCCTGACACTGACCAGTCGAGCCGTGTGAGCGATGCGAAACAGACACACCGTGCGTAGCACGAAGGCCTTTAAAGTTGTGACGCTTCATCGCCCCTTGGAAACCTTTACCGATCGATGTACCAGCGATGTCCACATACTGACCTTCAAGATAGTGGTCAGCAGTGATTTCCTCACCAACCCCAATCAGGTTGTCAGCACTTACGCGGAACTCGGCGATTTTACGCTTTGGCTCTACTTTAGCCGCTGCGAAATGGCCGCGCATGCCTTGGCTTGTACGCTTTGCTTTGGCTGCGCCAGCACCTAGTTGAACGGCAGTATACCCGTCGCGATCACCAGTACGCTGTGCAACAACCTGCACGTTTTCCATTTGAAGAACCGTAACAGGGATCTGTTGACCGTCTTCTAAGAACAACCGGGTCATGCCCAGTTTCTTTGCTATTACTCCAGAACGCATAATTTCTGCTCCCTAAAGTTTGATTTCGACGTCTACACCAGCAGCCAGGTCGAGCTTCATAAGCGCGTCCACAGTTTGCGGTGTAGGGTCAATGATGTCCAACAGACGCTTATGCGTCCGGATCTCGAATTGCTCGCGCGACTTTTTGTCGATATGCGGGCCACGAAGAACCGTGAACTTTTCGATATGTGTCGGCAACGGGATTGGGCCACGCACATTGGCGCCCGTCCGTTTGGCTGTAGACACGATTTCCGCGGTGCTGGCATCCAGTACACGGTAATCAAAGGCCTTTAGCCGAATGCGAATATTTTGGCTCTGCATTTTAAGGGTGCCTCTATGGCTGCAGGTGAAAACTAAAGTGACCGAAGCGAACCTCGGTCACGGGGATTACTTCAACGATTACTCGATGATTTTGGAAACAACGCCCGAACCAACGGTACGGCCACCTTCGCGGATAGCGAAGCGTAGGTTATCTTCCATCGCGATTGGTGCGATCAGTTCAACGTCGAACTTCAGGTTGTCACCAGGCATAACCATTTCAACGCCGTCAGGCAAAGTAACAGTACCGGTTACATCCGTTGTACGGAAGTAGAACTGTGGACGGTAGTTTTTGAAGAAAGGAGTGTGGCGACCGCCCTCTTCCTTAGTCAAAATATATACCTGAGCTTCGAATTTAGTGTGTGGATTAACCGAACCTGGTTTAACCAGAACTTGGCCGCGCTCAACAGACTCGCGATCGATGCCGCGTAGAAGAACACCAACATTGTCGCCAGCTTCTCCACGGTCCAACAATTTGCGGAACATTTCGACGCCAGTACAAGTTGTTTTCGTAGTATCATTGATACCAACGATTTCCAGCTCGTCACCAACATTAACCACACCACGTTCAATACGGCCAGTTACAACAGTACCACGACCGGAGATCGAGAACACATCCTCGATTGGAAGTAGGAACGGTTTGTCAATGTCGCGTTCTGGCTGTGGAATGTATGAGTCAACAGCGGCCATAAGCTCGGCAATTTTGGTTTCGCCAATTTCTGGGTCGCGGCCTTCAAGAGCAGCCAAAGCGGAACCAGCAATGATTGGGATATCGTCGCCAGGGTAACCGTATTCTGTAAGAAGCTCACGGATTTCCATTTCAACTAGCTCTAGCAGCTCGTCATCGTCTACTTGGTCAACTTTGTTCATGAAGACAACCATGTAAGGGATGCCAACCTGGCGGCCCAAAAGGATGTGCTCACGTGTCTGAGGCATAGGGCCATCAGCTGCGTTAACAACAAGGATCGCGCCGTCCATTTGCGCAGCACCCGTGATCATGTTTTTCACATAATCGGCGTGGCCTGGGCAATCAACGTGTGCGTAGTGACGGTTTTCAGTCTCATACTCAACGTGAGCAGTGGAGATGGTGATGCCGCGTGCTTTTTCTTCAGGTGCCGCATCAATCGCGTCATAATCCATGAATTCACCGAATTGCTTGGTGATCGCAGCAGTTAGCGTAGTTTTTCCGTGGTCAACGTGGCCGATTGTACCAACGTTGCAATGCGGTTTAGTCCGCTCGAATTTTTCCTTACCCATGATAGGTCTCCATTAAGATTGGTCAGGAACCTGACCTGTGGTTATTCAGATCAGGCGAATTTTGCCTGGATTTCGTCAGAGATATTCGACGGCACAGCTTGGTAATGGTCAAACTGCATCGAGAAGTTTGCGCGGCCCGAAGACATGGAACGCAGCGTATTAATATAGCCGAACATGTTGGCTAGTGGCACAAACGAGTCGATTACGATCGCGTTGCCGCGTGTATCTTGACCCTGCACCATCCCGCGACGGGATGTTAGATCGCCGATGATGCCGCCTGTGTATTCTTCAGGTGTCAACACTTCGACTTTCATGATTGGCTCAAGCAATTTCGCACCCGCTTGACGCATACCTTCGCGCATTGCTGCACGAGCTGCGATTTCAAACGCTAGGACGCTAGAGTCAACATCGTGGAACGCGCCGTCAAGCAAGACAACCTTGAAGTCGATGACGGGGAAGCCAGCCAATGGGCCGCTATCCATAACCGAAAGAATGCCTTTTTCAACGCCCGGGATATATTCCTTAGGAATAGACCCACCAACGATTTTTGATTCAAACGAATAACCTTCGCCTGGCTCAGTTGGCATAAGAACCATTTTCAAGCGCGCGAACTGACCGGAACCACCAGATTGTTTCTTGTGGGTATAGTCAACTTCGGCTTCGTGCGAAATCGTTTCGCGGTAAGCAACTTGTGGCGCACCAATGTTGGCTTCAACTTTGAATTCGCGTTTCAGACGGTCAACCAGAATGTCGAGGTGAAGCTCGCCCATCCCTTTCATGATTGTCTGACCGGATTCAAAATCGGTTTCAACGCGGAAGGACGGATCCTCGGCCGCTAGACGTGCAAGACCAGTCGACATTTTTTCTTGGTCGGCTTTGGTTTTAGGCTCAACCGCAATCTCGATAACCGGATCGGGGAAAGTCATTGTTTCAAGAACAACAGGTTCGCTTGCAGAACAAAGCGTATCCCCTGTTGTCGTATCTTTCAGACCAGCCAACGCAATAATGTCGCCCGCGAATGCTTCTTGAATTTCTTCACGATCATTCGAGTGCATCATCATCATCCGGCCAACACGCTCTTTTTTCTCCTTGGTGGAGTTATAGATGCCGTCGCCCTTATTCAGGGTGCCAGAATAGATACGTGTGAATGTCAGCGTGCCAACAAACGGGTCATTCATGATTTTGAACGCAAGGCCCGAGAATGCCATGTCATCGTCTGCACGACGGGCAATATCACGTGTCTCTGTTTCATCACCAGGTTTGAAGCCTAGGTAATCAACAACGTCGAGCGGGCTCGGCAAGAAGTCGATCACGGCGTTAAGCAATGGCTGAACACCTTTGTTTTTGAACGCGGAACCACACAAGATAGGCACGAAAGTCATCGCGATTGTACCTGCACGGATCAACTTACGAAGGGTGTCAACGTCAGGTTCGTCACCCTCAAGGTAAGCCTCCATTACATCGTCATCCATTTCGACAGCTTTTTCGATCATTTCGCCGCGCATGGTTTCAGCTTGTTCTTTCATGCTGTCGCGGATTTCACGAATTTCCCAAGACGCGCCAAGATCCTCGCCTTCCCAAACCCATTCCTTCATGGTGATTAGGTCGATAAGGCCCTCAAGCTCGGTCTCAGCGCCAATAGGCAACTGGATCGGCAGAGGGTTACCAGCAACACGCGTTTCAATCATCTTAACGCAGTTAAAGAAGTCAGCGCCGATTTTGTCCATCTTGTTGACAAAAACGATACGCGGAACTTTATAACGGTCAGCCTGACGCCAAACTGTTTCAGTTTGAGGCTCAACACCCGCATTCGCATCCAACAACGCAATCGCGCCATCGAGAACAGCCAAGGAACGCTCAACTTCAATAGTGAAGTCAACGTGACCTGGTGTGTCGATGATGTTCATCCGGTGCTTATCAGACTGGTCATTCTCACCGTCATCAGTACGGGCCCAGAATGTCGTTGTCGCAGCCGAAGTAATAGTAATACCCCGTTCTTGCTCCTGCTCCATCCAGTCCATAGTCGCGGCACCATCATGCACCTCGCCGATGTTGTGTTCTTTGCCAGTGTAAAAAAGGATGCGTTCAGTACAGGTAGTTTTACCTGCATCGATATGCGCCATAATACCAAAGTTACGGTATTCTGTGAGTGGATATTCGCGAGCCATTGTTCTCGTCCTGACCTAAGTTACCAGCGGTAATGGCTGAATGCTTTGTTTGCATCGGCCATTTTATGTGTGTCTTCACGTTTCTTAACAGCGGAACCACGCTCGTTAGAGGCATCCAGCAATTCAGCTGCAAGGCGCTCTTCCATGGTGTTTTCGTTGCGGTTACGGGATGCAGTGATCAACCAACGGATCGCAAGGGCCTCACGGCGCTCAGGGCGAACCTCGACGGGGATCTGATAAGTTGCACCACCAACGCGGCGGGAGCGAACTTCAAGCGATGGCTTGATGTTCTCAAGCGCTTCGTGGAACACCTCGATAGGTGCGCGCTTGGACTTGTCTTCAACACGATCAAGTGCACCGTAAACGATACGCTCGGCGATAGACTTTTTGCCATCAAGCATCAGGTTGTTCATGAACTTCGTCAAGATGCGGTCACCAAATTTGGCGTCCGGAAGAACTTGACGTTTCTCGGCGGCATGACGTCGGGACATACTGCTCTCTCCTTATTTAGGACGCTTGGCGCCGTATTTCGAACGACGCTGACGGCGGTCTTTAACGCCCTGCGTATCCAAAACACCACGAAGCACGTGATAGCGAACGCCCGGCAAATCTTTTACACGGCCGCCGCGGATAAGCACAACGGAGTGCTCTTGCAGGTTGTGTGTTTCACCAGGAATATAGGAAATAACCTCAAAACCGTTGGTCAGGCGCACTTTGGCAACCTTACGCATAGCGGAGTTCGGTTTTTTAGGTGTCGTAGTATATACACGTGTGCATACACCGCGCTTCTGCGGACAAGCCTGCAGATGCTGTGATTTCTGACGCTTTACACGCGGTTTACGCGGCTTACGTATCAGCTGTTGTATCGTTGGCATTCGGCAATAAACCCCGTGCAACCAGTTTCAACTTACGCCAAGCACCGAATGTGCAAAACGTGAAAATTGCCGCCCCTGCCCCCTTACGAGGTTGGCGCGACGAAATACCAGAGGATCGAGGTCTAGGACCTGGATCATGACCGCCAGATTGTGGCTTGTATCAGGATTCGGGCTAACCCTTCCCCTAAGCGCGGATAAATATGCGGAGTCGGGCGTCTTGTCAACACGTGTTGTTAAGGAAAACCTAGCCTTACGCGAACCGACCAAAATTGACGACATTCCCTTGATTATTAGGGTTTTACATATGGGGATAACATGCCTAATTTTCAGGATGAACGATAGGGATCATAATCACGTGCACATACGCCCAAAAATCAGTCTGGTTTGCCCCACCCGAAACGAGGGACCGTTCTTGCTGGAATGGATAGCGTGGCACAGGATGTTGGGATTCGACGATATTCTGGTACTAAGTAATGATTGTGTCGATGGCTCTGACACCCTGCTGGACGCGTTGTCGGCGCGCGGGTTTATCCGACATAGGCCCCATGTGCCAAATGACGGGGAACCACCGCTGCGATCTGCATACAGGGCCACACGGCTGGACCCGACCCTTCTGGCCGCGGATTGGGTGATGGCACTGGACGCGGACGAATTTCTGCAAATATTTGTCGGGAATGGCAGCATTCACGACCTTATTGCGCTTAACGGACAGGAATGTCTGGGTATGGCAATTTACTGGAAATGTTTTGGCAGCGGCGGGCGCGTTCACTGGGAAGACGGGTTTGTTCGCGAGCAGTTTACAATGGCGGCCACCGGCCAAACCGAACCCAACCAGTATTTCAAATCGATCTTTCGCAAACTGGAACGGTTTGGGAAGATTAACTCGCACTCCCCTCGTGATTTTGCCGATAGCTGGGGCGGTCAGAATATCTGGGTGGATTGCGACGGGGTGAAACTTGGGGCGGTTCGCCTAGATGCCAAAGCCAAACATTTTCGGTCTACCTCGGCGGAACGGATCACGCATCGATCGGCGCAGGTAAACCACTATGTTGTAAAGTCCGCCGAAGGGTTTGCCTTGAAATCCACACAGACCAGCGGCTCCAAACTGATCTATCGTCACGATGCAGAGTTCTTTGAGTATTACGACAATAACGATGTTGAGGATATGTCCGCCCTAACCCGCGAAGACGCGTTCGCGAAAGAATACGCGAAAATAGCAAGTGATCCTGAAATCCTGCGGCTGCATCATGCCTGTTGCGCGAACTATGCGGAACGCCTTGGAGAACATGCGGGCGATGATCTGGTTGATGATGGGCGATTTTGAATGCACCAGAAATACTCTACGCCCTAGATTTTGAACGTTACAATTCGTCACCCATAGGAGATTTTCCTGCCTTTAATTTGGGGTGGAGTTGTCAGCCGTAATGCGAAGGGGCATGATGTGGTCGAATTCGATCAAAAGTCAGGAACAGCAGGCAGCAATATGAACACGACAATCAGGCAAACAACGCAATCAGATCGTCAATCTTGGGATATTTTATTTCAAGCTTACGCCGAATTTGGTGGTGATGAGCAGACACCTCAAATGCGGGATCGCGTGTGGGAGTGGATACACGACAAATCAGCTCAAACAATCTGTTTTGTCGCCGAGAATAGGCAAAAAAAAATAATTGGCTTTGTACATTTCCGGTCTTACGAGCGCCCGCTGCCAGCAACAAAAGGTGCGTATATTGACGACATGTATGTGACGCCAGATTGTCGTGGCCAAGGAATAATAGATCACTTGATCGAGAGTGTTGGGCATTATGCGACAGAGCAAGGCTGGGATGTCGTTCGCTGGATGACATCCGAAACGAATTACAGAGCAAGGGCAGTATATGACCGGCAAGCAGTTAAAACCAAATGGGTCACCTATGAGCTGAAGCGTTAGAGACGAAAATTTAAAGCTAAAGTCCGACCGCCCCCATAAAAAAAGCCCCGCCAAATTGACGGGGCTTTTTCTAATTATATTGGATCGCTTATTCGAAGCCAGGTTGTGGTGTATCCTCGGCCACAACGTCTTCGATTGGCATTTCCTGATCGCCAGCTTCCAGATCAGCGGTCAAAGCCAAAGCTTCGGTCTGGCGTTGCTCGATGATCTTAGTGTCGCGCATAGATGCAACACGTTTGATCTCGTGTGTGGCACTACCAGTACCCGCCGGGATCAGACGACCAACGATCACGTTCTCTTTCAGACCGATCAGCTTGTCACGCTTACCTTGCGTAGATGCCTCAGTCAGAACACGTGTTGTCTCCTGGAATGACGCCGCAGAGATGAATGAGCGTGTTTGCAACGACGCCTTGGTGATACCAAGCAGGATCGGACCACCGGTTGCTGGCTCGTACCCTGCTGCTACTGCAACAGCGTTCGCTTCCAGGAACTCGGACTTGTCGACATGCTCACCCTTAAGCAAGGTTGTGCCACCGCTTGACGTGATTTCCCATTTCTGGAGCATCTGGCGAACGATCACTTCGATATGTTTATCGTTGATCTTCACACCTTGCAGACGATACACGGCTTGAACTTCGTCGATCATATAGTCGGCCAGCGCCTCAACACCCATAACATTTAGAATGTCATGCGGGGCCGGATTGCCGTCCATCAGGTATTCACCTTTCTGGATGAAATCACCTTCCTGAACCGGAATGTGCTTACCTTTTGGCACCATATATTCGATTGCATCCTGTTCCTCGTCGAGGGGTTGGATCGCAACGCGACGTTTGTTCTTGTAATCCTTGCCAAAGCGCACGGTACCATCAATTTCAGCGATGATCGCGTGGTCTTTTGGACGACGGGCTTCGAACAATTCGGCAACACGCGGCAGACCACCGGTGATGTCTTTTGTTTTTGCACCTTCGCGCGGGATACGTGCAAGAACGTCACCAGCTTTGATCGTTTGGCCGTCTTCGACCGAAAGGATCGCATCCACAGACATAGTGTGGATTTCCGGGTTGCCGTTTTTCATACGAACAGGTTCACCGGTTTTTGCATCAACGATGAAAATCTCAGGCTTCAACTCGTTGCCTTTCGGTGCCGTGCGCCAATCCATAACGATACGCTGGGACATGCCCGTCGCATCATCGGTTTCTTCACGGATCGAAATACCGGCTGCCAGATCGACAAACTTAACGTCACCATCTTGTGCAGCAATGATTGGCAGCGCGTATGGATCCCATTCAAACATCTTGTCGCCGCGGCTGATTTTCTTTTTGTCCTTGACCAGTACATGCGTACCATAAGTCAGTTTGTGGACAGCCAGATCAACACCATTCGCGTCAACAATTGCCAGCTCCATATTACGCCCCATCACGATCTGATCACCAGCGGTGTTCACGATGAGGTTGGTATTACGAAGTTCAACTTTGCCTTCATGGCTGGCTTCGGTGAAGGATTGCGAACCACCCTGCGCAATACCCCCAATGTGGAACGTACGCATGGTTAGCTGTGTACCAGGTTCCCCGATCGACTGCGCGGCAATAATACCGACAGCTTCGCCCGGATTAACCCGTGTACCACGGGCCAGATCGCGACCGTAACATTGTGCACAAATGCCGTCTTCGGCGTCACAAGTTAGCGGGCTGCGGATCTGCATGGACTGAACGCCGGCTTCTTCGACGGTTTCAGATGCACGCTCGTCCATCAGCTCGTCGCGACGAACAAGGATATCACCGGTTTTCGGATGCAAAACATCCTCGGCGGCGGTACGACCCAAGATGCGTTCGGACAAGGACGAGATGATCTCGCCGTCGCTAACCGCAGCTTGCGCCTTGATCGAACGATCCGTTCCGCAATCGTCTTCTTTAACGATACAATCTTGTGCAACGTCAACCAAACGACGTGTCAGATAACCCGAGTTCGCTGTCTTCAACGCCGTATCCGCAAGACCCTTACGCGCCCCGTGGGTAGAGTTGAAATATTCCAGAACCGACAGGCCTTCTTTAAAGTTCGAGATAATCGGCGTTTCGATAATCTCGCCCGAAGGTTTGGCCATCAGACCGCGCATACCGCCCAGCTGTTTCATCTGCGCAGGGGAACCACGCGCCCCGGAATGCGACATCATGAACACCGAGTTTGGTTCCAGTTCGGACCCATCCTTGGCATGTTTAACCGTAGACATTTCAGACATCATCGCATCCGCAACAACGTCAGAACATTTCGACCAAGCATCAACAACTTTGTTGTATTTCTCGCCCTGTGTAATCAGGCCATCCATATACTGTTGCTCGAAACTTCTGACCTGATCCCGCGTACCATTCACCAGATCCCATTTGGTGTCAGGAATGACCATGTCATCCTTACCAAAGGAAATACCGGCTTTGAACGCTTCTTGGAAACCGAGGGTCATGATCTGGTCACAGAAAATAACGGATTCCTTCTGGCCGCAGTGACGGTAAACAATGTCGATGACATCGCCGACCTCTTTCTTACGCAGCAGACGGTTCACAATCGAGAATGGTGCTTTATGGTTTTTCGGCAGAAGCTGACCAAGACGTAAACGCCCCGGTGTCGTTTCTACGCGTTCCATATAGGAATTGCCTTCTTCGTCGATCTGTTCGATCCGCGCGGTGATGCTGGTGTGCAGATGCACGATGCCATTGTTAAGCGCGTGATCGACTTCTTCCATGGACGCGAACGCCATGCCTTCACCGATCTGGCCTTTGCGTTCCAGCGTGATGTAGTAAATGCCCAAAATCATATCCTGCGAAGGAACGATGATTGGTTTACCGTTGGACGGCGACAGAACGTTGTTTGTCGACATCATCAACACGCGGGTTTCAAGCTGCGCTTCTAGGGAAAGCGGAACGTGAACAGCCATTTGGTCGCCGTCGAAATCCGCGTTAAACGCCGCACAAACGAGCGGGTGTAGCTGGATCGCTTTACCTTCGATCAGAACCGGTTCGAACGCCTGAATGCCCAAACGGTGCAATGTTGGTGCACGGTTCAGCATTACGGGATGCTCGCGGATAACCTCGTCGAGGATATCCCAAACTTCGGGACGCTCTTTTTCAACCAGTTTCTTCGCCTGCTTAACAGTCGAGGACAGACCCTTGGCTTCAAGACGCGAATAGATGAACGGTTTGAACAATTCCAACGCCATCTTTTTGGGCAAACCACATTGATGCAGTTTCAGTTCCGGACCGGTCACAATGACTGAACGACCAGAGAAATCGACGCGTTTACCCAAAAGGTTTTGGCGGAAACGACCCTGTTTACCTTTAAGCATGTCGGAAAGCGATTTCAGCGGACGCTTGTTAGCGCCCGTAATTACGCGACCACGACGGCCATTGTCGAACAACGCATCCACAGATTCCTGCAACATACGTTTCTCGTTGCGGATAATGATATCTGGCGCACGAAGCTCAATCAGGCGTTTCAGACGG
>CAZYMT010000073.1:0-13912 GCA_964649035.1 uncultured Rhodobacterales bacterium | reverse complement strand
GTTGCGGCAGGTTTATAGGCGCTCGGCAATTCGGAAATGTCGATATTGCCCGAAAAGAACCGCGCGTCGATATGCGCGGTTTCCTCGGCAAACACTTCGGCTTCGCTTCGCCCTGCATGCTTCCGCTTATGGGCCGTACGGGAATAGTTCCGCCCAGCGCCGTGTGGTGCAAATCCGATGTTGCGTGCGTTCGTTTCCGCACGGATCAACAGAACCGGTTCCGCCATGTTCAAAGGCACAATCTGCGTACCGTTTGAATCCGGCATGAAATCCGCATCAATCGGCGTCGCACCTTTGGCGTGGTAGAACAGGTTATCCTTGCGAAACACAAAGTTATGTTCGTTCCAGAACCGTTCCTTGACGTCAGCCTTCGCAAACACCGTTGCCGCCTGATGGAGGGCATTATGGTTGGCCTTGGTCCATTTACGGATAATCTGCAAAGCCTCCCAATATGCCACACCTTCCTCGGTATCGAACGGAATCCACGCGTTGTATTTCAGCGTTTCAGGCGACAGCTTCTTACGAAACTTTTCCGCCATCCGCATGCCAAGCTTGTACAATCCCGCCCCCGGCCCACGAGAGCCGTGATGCGTGACCAAGCACGTTGTCCCGTTAGCTTTCGAGACACCAACAAAGGCAAAATGATTGCCGTCGCCTTGGGTTCCCAAATGCTCCTGCGCGGCTTGAACGATTTTCTTGTCGTTCAGGAACATGTTGTCGCGAAAGGCATCCATCAATTTGGGCGACAGCGTGTACCGCTGGCCATTGGAACGCCCACCAGGGCCAAAATGCGTGACCTTATGAACAGCATTCAATAGTTCCGCTGGATCGGCATTCGTGAATTCCGTAACCATGACAGAACAACAAACGTCGGCCGAGTGCATGCCGGGATGGATCGCGTTTTCCGCCACAACCACGCAGCCAACAGGGATCGTTCCCTTTGGACCAGCGGGGCATGCGTCAGGCATAACCGCACCATTACGCACAGTCGGAGTGCGCATCAGAATATCCATGCTTTCACGGACGTCAGCGACATTTTGCGCTTCAATTTCGTTATCGGCTTCGAGGTTGAACTGGTATTCCGGCGCCTCGGCCTGCAATTTCAGTTTCGGCTCGGGTTTATTGTCGGCCACGTAATCGCGCAGCGCATCGCCGTCCAGCGCATGTTCATTCACATACGCCAAGGCCGCGCCCAATTCGGCACCCTGCTCAAATCCCATTGAAATCAATTTTTTACCGGTAATGGTCATTTTCTTCTTCCTTATCGATCGGGCAACCACCCCATGTGGAAACCCCGTATACCGGCCCCGATAAAGAGAAAGGGGACCGGTTTTTACGCCGATCCCCTTGAAATTTTTACATATTCGAGAGTTCGACTATTCTGCGGCCTCCGCTACCGGGAGAACAGATATAAATGTACGGCCTTTGAAGCCTTTGTGGAATTTCACATTGCCTTCTTCGACTGCAAAAATTGTGTGGTCTTTGCCCATGCCAACACCAGCGCCCGGATACCATTTGGTACCACGTTGACGACAGATGATATTGCCAGGAATGACAACTTCACCACCGTATTTTTTGATGCCTAAGCGACGTCCAGCGGAGTCGCGACCGTTGCGGGTTGAGCCGCCTGCTTTTTTATGTGCCATGTCGTACTCTCCTTATTTCGCTTCAGCGGCGAATTCTTTCGCCTGTTTGATCCAGTCGTCACGCTCGATACGGCCTTTGAAAGACAAGCTGTCATCCATATACGCGATATCTTCTGCGTTCCACTCGGCGATCTGCCAGAAGTGGTAAACACCGATTGCGTTCACTTTCTTCTCTAGCGCCGGACCAACACCTGAAATCTTCTTCAGATCATCCGCATCACCTTTGGCAGCCTTCAATAGGTTGCTTGGGGCTGCACCAGTTGTTGCTTCAGCCGCTGGCTTTTTCGCCTTGGCTTCGGTTGCTGGCTTTGCGTCAGCTTTCTTGGCAGGCTTGGCCGCAACTTTTGCCGCTTTAGGTTTGGCTTGTGCCGCTTCAACTGCCACCGCAGACGTGCCGCCCATTGCCGCCTGAACACCGGATTTCCCAGCACCTTTGGCCAGAATGTCGGTGATCTTGATAACTGTCAGTTGTTGACGGTGACCTTTTTTGCGCTGCGAGGAGTGCTTACGGCGACGTTTAACAAAGTGAATTGTTTTCTCGCCAAGCTTTTGCTCGAGGATCTCGGCCTGAACACCAGCATCTGCAACCATCGGTGCGCCAACAACAATCTTGTCGCCGCCCAGCATCAACACATCGTTGAACTGAACTGTTTCGCCAGCTGCGGCTGTCAGTTTTTCAACGGTGAAAATTTCGTCTTTAGCAACTTTGTACTGCTTGCCACCAGTTTTGATAACCGCGAACATACGCGTATTCCTTTTATCTACCGCGTCGTTTGGCCCCGTTTCCGGTGTTCTGCGAACCAAATCGCACCTCAAACTGCGTGCCCTATGGGCGAATGCAAAAAACCACCGCAGGAATCCTTCCTGTGGCAGAGCGCGCCTTATCCGTTAAATATCAGGATATGTCAACACGGCTTGGGGGTGAAATGCCACATTGGTTGGAGAGTATCACTTCGATCTAGACTTCGTGCAACGCGGTTTCGTTTTCGTATCTGAAATAGCAGGCAAGGAGGGCGCTTCACCTAGAATGATTAGCAGTTGGTCACTGTGTAGATTCGCATTTTTCAGCGATGAAACGTTCCAGATAATCAATTTCGGCTTGATAGGCTTCGACTTCTTCATTTGCGATTGCAGCGACTGATTGGTCGTCGGCGGCACTTATCCCCGCAGCGAGACACAGCCTTGCATGCAAAGATTCATGTATTACAGTCGCCTCGTGTTCGATGCTCGGATAACAGGACGATTTATGAGATTCAGTATAATGAATCACACAACGTTCATCCGTATAAGCAGCAGTTCTTGTGCCAGAATTCACGGTTGAATCTGCGCTGGTGTCAGTTGATACCCCGTCGGGAAAATACTTGTCTGCTACGAGCTTTACGGCGTCTGCATGGGTCATACTTCGGCCAACGATCGCGAAAATCACTTCCTCGTATACTTCACTGTTCCAATTGTCGTCTTGGGCAGATTTATTTTGAGGTATCCCCCTGGGATGATTGCGATACTCTAAGTTGGCATAAGCATCCCGAAATTCTTTTGCCTCCGTTATTCCTTGATTTATCCAAGTCTGAAGCGGGCTCAAACAGTTGCATTCATATCGGGTGTCATCTCTATCGTCGTCAGGTATCACCAAATGCATATATGACGTCGGCGCGGCGCGCGCCGTTCCATCGCTGGCACTCATGTCAAAGTCGAGGGAGCCAACAGCTTCGTAAGGATTTCCGAAGGCCCAAGTCGTACTTAACGTAAATCCTGGGAACGGTGTTATTGACCCAGTATACAGCATACCATTTTTATCAATCCACTCCTCTAGCGTCATATCGAACACAAGCGCCATGCCGTCAGCGCTAAGGGCTGTGAGGGTGAAATTCGAGCTGCAATCATTGATTGCGATATCCACAAATTGCGTTTCATTCGCGGGAGGAATAGTTAGTAAACGTGTGCCATGCGGGGAGAAAGCATTTGTTAGGGCCGCAGATGATTGATCAATACCCCATCGCCCCTCCACCACAGGAGCGGGGCATTGCGACCACTCGCCAGAAATTGACGGCATTGGTGCAATTGCTACGATGCAAAAAAGGAGTGAACTGGGCTTCGATATTTTCACGAACTTACTCCAATAAATTTAGTTCGTAACAATATTGAATATTCTAAGAGACAACGAAAGCAATACTTTCATATCACTAGTATATCTAGCCCAAAATGTATTAATTTCTTTAGTATAGCGTCGTTCAGATAAGTCCAAAAATTGTGATGCCACCGGCACGAAATCATTTAATCTTTGTATGTGAATTTTCAAACACCTGAAAAGATCGACGTGTACTTCACAATCTTTTTGCTTCGATCACACAGTAACTCGCATATGTGGCTCACTACATTGGTCGAAAAACCCCTGCCAAATATGACAGGGGTTTTAACAGGCGGTTTTCAAAGCATAGTCCGGTTTCGCAAGGCAGCTACCCGTTGCAATTCCAGCGACGCATTCTGTTCAATCGGCAGTTTATTCGCCCAATTCACGTCATCGCGCGTCACGCCAATATCTTTCAGCATATCATCGTCCAGCCCAAGCACATGTTGGAATGCAGCGCGGTTGGTCCGATGTTCGATCCGAATATTCCACCAATTCATAATCGCCTTGAATATACCCGTTTCGCCCAAAGTAGGGTTCGATGTGATCTCCTCAAAGTTTTCTACATTGCAGCTCATCTTATCTCTCCTATCAAAGCGGTGGTTTCAATATTTCAGGAGCACCGCATTTCCCTTGCCAATGAACATGCTTTGTGGCTATGTATAAATCAAACGAATAGAATTGATGCAATCTTTCAATTATTTTGACACATAAGGATCAGGCCGATGAATGCACCCTTTAAGCCACAGACACCGCTGCTTGACCTCGATCTGCTAAAAACTCTTGTGGCCATTGCCGAGACAGGGAATTTTTCGGCCGCCGCTGATGTTGTGTTCCGCACCCCCTCCGCCATTTCAATGCAAGTCAAACGGATGGAGGAGTTGTTGGGGCGGTCCATGTTCAAGCGCGACTCCCGTTCGGTTACGTTGACCGAAGATGGCGAAATGCTGTTGATCCACGCGCGGCGGGTGCTGGCATTGAACCAGCAGATCATCGCAAAATTCATTCAGCCGACGGTTTCTGGGGTTGTACGTTTAGGTTCGCTCGATCATGCAACGGAACAATTTGTACCAAAGGTCCTGAAACGTTTCGCCGATACGCATCCTTGCGTTTCTGTCGATGTCGTTGTGGAAAATTCTAAGGTGTTGAAAAGCATGCTTAACAAAGGGGATCTCGACCTTGCCATCTTGTCCAGCGCCAGCAATTCCATCCCCGAAAACCATGAGCTATTATATAGTGAGGCCCTGGTTTGGGCCGGCGTGAAAGGGGGCATAGCCGCCGAGAAAAACCCCCTGCCCGTTTCGGTTTGGGAGGTCGGGTGTGTTTGGCGTGAATCTGGGTTGAAAGGATTGGAGGCCATAAACCGCGACTACCGCATCACCTTTATGAGCGCCTATATCGCCGGTCAAAAGGCTGGCGTGCTAGCCGATTTGGCCATCGCCCCGCTGCCGCTATCCAGCTGCACCGGAAATATCATTGAACTTGATGACAGTTATGGCCTGCCGAAATTACCGGAATACGGGCTGAGCATGGTTGTTGGGGATGATCCCAGCCCGTCGGTAAAGGCGTTTGCCAATCATCTACGGGCCAGTTTTGCGGACTAAATTCCCTAGATAATAATATCTGCTGCAGTGATGTCTGAAAGATCGACACCAATAATCTTGATTTCGGTGCCGTCAAATTCAAAGCCAACCACATCATTGGTTGCCGACCCACGTTCAAAGAAATGGCCCAGCGCGTCGGCCTCGTCCGTGAAAGCAAAGCCGATAGATCAAGCTTATCCTTGCCATCCTTAAAATCTTTGATCACATCAAAACCGGATGCCCCGGCAAAGACAAAGACATCTGTACCTTTGCCGCCATAAAGCATGTCATCGCCAGCCCCTCCTTCGAGGGTATCGCCGCCTTTGCTGCCCTTCAACACATCATCACCGTCGCCGCCACTCAGGCTATCGTCACCTTTGCCACCGATAAGAGTGTCCGCACCAGAACCGCCAAACATAAGATCGTTACCATCGCCGCCTTCAAGCAGGTCATCCCCGTCTTCGCCATTGAGCGTATCAGCGCCTGCCTTACCAATCAGACGATCATCACCTGCCCCGCCATTCAATGTATCGTCCCCTTGGCCCGCACGTAATATATCATCACCCTCATAGCCGTTCAGAACGTCGTTACCCTCATATCCCTTCAGAACATCTTTGGTTGCAAAACCATCAAGGGTATCATCGTCCGAGGTCCCAAAAACCTCAACCTTGGCTTTGAATTGTTGGGCAAACACACCAAGACCGTCACCGTTAATATCGTTGCCGCTCCAAGTAACAACAAACCCACCATTTTCTAGCGCTGTGGCATAAACCGTTGCGAGGTATCGTGGATTCGGACCCGATAAATATATTTTGAAATCCTCTGAATTGACTTGGAACTCCTCGCCAACAGGCTGACCATTAGCGTCAAACCGTTGGCCCATCACAGCTGCATCTGGACTGTCTGACAATACCGACAACCAAACCACAACATAACCACCATCTGACAATGCGGTTACAGCTGGCTCTATGTAATTGTCAATCGATTGCGAATTAAAAGTAAAGCTATCACCAGATACGGCCCCCGTTATATCAAAGCGCTGTGCGTGAATGTCGCCGTCACCGTCCCAAGTCACAACGAACCCGCCATCATTCAGTGATGTGATTGACAGCGAATTATTAGCCGCAAAAGGGTCGGTCGTAATTGCGAATTCGCCGCCAGATGCAACGCCAGAAGCATCATAGCGTTGGCCAAATATACCCGAAGTTTCGAATTCCGAGGTCGAAGAAGACCAAGCAATAAGATACCCGCCGTCTGATAGGGCAATAACTTCGGAATATATTTGATAGCCGTCAGCGAATGTATTTACCGGAAATTCGACGCCAACGGGATTACTATTTTGATCGAATTGCTGCGCGAATACGCTGCTGAGCGAGTCATCTTGACGAAGAGAAGTCCAAGTTACGACAAACCCACCACCTTCAAGTTCTACAATAGAAGGTAATCCCTGTATATCTGGCGTATGTGTATTTATTAGGAACTCAGCGCCAACCGTGTTTGCATTCGCATCATATCGTTGCCCAAATACATCGAGAGACGAAGTCGACCCCCCAGAATATCCCATCCAAGACACGATGAACCCGCCATCGTCTAGTGCCGTTATCGCTGGCTCTGTTCGAAGATTTTCTGGCGAACTACCAATCTTGAATTCCGAACCAATCGGTTTACCGTTAGCTTTATATAATTGCCCGAAAATAAATTCAGGAACACCACCCGTCGTCGGTGATGACCAAGTGACAACATAGCCACCGTCGGCCAGTCCTGTGGCTGATTGCTCAAACTGATCGCCATCAGTCGATGTGTTGACCTGAAATTCTGTTCCCTTAACGACCGCACCATTTATCATTATGTTCTCCAAAAATATTTTAGGCAAAAAAGCTATAATCAATATATAGGTGCAAACCAGCCCAAGTGCAAAAAAAAGACCCCCGAGAACGTAGGCCTTTTGTTAAACATATATATAACGGGTTTTAGATAATGAAATCAGCGCCGTTAATATCCCCTAGATCGAGGCCCTTGATCTTGATTTCAGTGCCTTCAAAACTAAACCCGACAACGTCGTTTTTTGCTGACCCTTTTTCAAAGAAATGGGCCTTGGCGTCAGATTTTTTATCGAACCCAAATGCCGACAAATCGAACTTATCCTTGCCGTTCTTGAAATCGAAGATAACGTCAGAACCGTCATTGGCGGCAAACACAAACACATCCCTACCACTATTACCGTAAAGCAAATCGTCGCCTGCACCGCCATTGATGATGTCAGCCCCTTTGCCACCTTTAATTATGTCATTCCCAGCGCCACCAAACAGATAATCGCCGCCTTTGCCACCTTTCAAGAAATCATCACCGCCATCACCGTGAAGATTATCTTTGCCTTTGCCGCCTTTGATTATGTCATTGCCTTCACCACCAAATAGGCTGTCACGACCGGCAAGACCCAAAAGCGTGTTGTCCCCGCCAAGACCGTTCATGAAACCAACGCCGTCGATATCCTCCATCAGGTCGTCGCCTTCGGTGCCGGATATCCCAATCGCGAATTTCTGCGAATATATCCCGCGATCACTGCCATCTTGATACCGCGATGACCATGTCATGACGATACTTCCGTCAGCAAGCGTATCGATAGAAACCGTATCCTGAATATCGTTCGTGTAGGTGTTAACCTGAAACTCGACGCCTACCGGATTGCCATTTGCATCAAATCGTTGGGCAAACACCCCGCGAAAATCGCCATCCTGATTATCCTCACCCCACCATGCCACAACAAACCCGCCATCAGGCAATTCAGTTACGCTTGGTTTTTCTTGGCGACCGTCACTGTGTGTATTTATCTGAAACTCACCACCTGCGGTCGTGCCATCCCCGTTATATCGTTGCCCAAAAACGCCAAAACTGTCCCCATCATTGTCCTCGGAATACCATGTTACAACAAATCCGCCGTCGGTAAGCGCCGTCGCATTTGGCCCCCATTGTCCCTTTGGCGTGTAGGTATTAATCTGGAATTCATCCCCAACCGGATCACCGTTCGCTTTAAAACGTTGCCCAAATATCCCGCCATTCTGGCCGTCTTGATTTGATGAAACCCAAGTGACAAGAAACCCACCTGTTGCCAACGCGGTTACAAAAGTTCCGCTCTGAGACTGATCTGTCTCGGTTGTAACCAGGAATTCATCGCCGACAGTATTTCCATTGGCGTTATAGCGTTGCGCAAACACGCCAAGACTAGAGCCATCTTGATGGCGCGACGACCATGACACAACGAATCCGCCATTGGTCAACGCAGCTACACTTGGGTTTCCCTGATAACCGTCGATAAAGGTGTTGATCTGAAACTCGCCGCCAACGGTGTCACCCGCCGCATCGAAACGCTGCCCGTAAATACCGTAATCAGTATCTTCCGCGTCATCGGGATTATCTTGGTCCTTGGAATCCCACGTAACAATAAATCCACCATCAGCCAGCGCGGCAACAGATGCCGAACCTTGCGTGTTGGTTGTTGTTGTATTGATCAAAAATTCGCCGTCAATTTTCTCACCGTTAGCGGTGTAGCGTTGGCCGTAAACACCGTACCCTTGCTCGGTGGGCGCATCCTGTTCTTTTGAATCCCAAACAATTACATACCCCCCGTCCGCGAGGGCAGTTGTGACGGGGCGGTTTTGAACATCGTCAGTGTGGGTATTAACCTGATATTCGTCCCCTTGGGGCATTAATCCATTTGGCATGTTTTTCTCCGGAGAAAATTCGGCGAACTTGGATAAATGGTTAAAAAATACGTGAAAGGCTTTTCGCAAGCACTCAAATCTAATGGGTATAGAAAGACACGCAGCAAGGCAATCCGCGTAAAAATAATGTAGTATCCGTGGCGCTATCTCGCCGAAAACATCCCGAGCGGCCTAATCGGCAAAAAACTCGGGCGCTGGACCGCCACTTAAAATTGCCACTTGCATATGTAGCCTCATACTACTAGTGAACGCGTCTGTGGAGAGGTGCCGGAGTGGTCGAACGGGGCGGTCTCGAAAACCGTTGAGCCTTTACGGGTTCCCAGGGTTCGAATCCCTGTCTCTCCGCCAGCAATTTTACCTACGAAAAACCACAATCTCTTGTTAATCAAGGGTAAATTGCATTCACTTGCCGCGCATCAATCTCAATTCGCCGTCTTTGCTACACAATTTGCTATGCATTTTGCTACACATTCCATATGGTAAGTAACTATTAGTAGTGGCGAGGTGACATGAAGAATCTTATAAAGCGCGGATCGAATTATACGCTCAAGAAACGTGTTCCGTTGCGTTTTCAGTCTATTGAGCCGCGCGAGACCGTTTGGGTCTCACTACATACTGACTCTGAAACTGATGCTCGAGCCAAGGCCGAAATAGTTTGGCTAGAAATAATCAATGGCTGGGAGGCACGACTTGCTGGCGACGCCGGTGATGCTGACCGTCATTTTGAGGCTGTTAATCTGTTGGCCGGGGCCAAAGGTTTTCGATACCTCCCGTCGTCACGTGTCGCGAACTTACCTGCTGACGAACTTCTCACACGTATCGAGGCCATCACTATTCGCGGTGGGTCGCCGGATCAGGTTGATGCATCTGCGCTTCTAGGTGGGCCTGAGGAACCGGCAATCACGGTGACGCAAGCCCTCGAAATATTTTGGAAAGTAGCGAAGGATGAAACGCTGCGCAAATCCCCCGATCAAATTAGGCGATGGAAAAATCCACGGATTAAAGCTTTTAAGAACTTTGTGATGGTCATTGGGGATAAGCCCATAAATCAGATTACCGGCGACGACATGTTAGACTTTCGTGCTTGGTGGATGGAAAAGATAGAAGCTGAAGAACTGACGGCCAATAGTGCAAACAAGGACCTAGTCCATTTTGGAAAAGTTCTAAAAACGGTCAATATCCTCAAACGACTGCATCTTGATCTCCCGCTATCTGGCTTGCACATTAAAGAAGGTGAGCAGAATACACGCCCACCATTTTCGGTGGGGTGGATAACTAGCAAGCTATTGGCTCCCAATGCACTTGATGGAATGAATATTGAGGCTCGAAGTATCTTTATCGCGATGATCAATACCGGCGCACGCCCAAGTGAGCTGGCAAATTTGCTGCCACAACACATACGATTGGATCACGAATATCCCCATATCGTCATTACCCCGGTGAAACGGGAATTAAAATCACGAAACGCCAAGAGAAATATTCCCCTGATCGGGTGCAGTCTTGAAGCTATGCGATGTTGCCCTGACGGGTTCCCGCGCTACAGAGACAAGCCTGATCTATCAGCCACGACAAACAAGTTCTTACGTGAGAATGGTCTGATGGAAACCCCTGAGCACGTAGCATATAGTGTGCGCCACGCATTCGAAGACCGCCTCCGGAACGCGCAGATCGATGAACGGTTGCGCTCGGAGTTATTTGGTCATGCATATTACCGAGAAAAATACGGCGAACCAAAACTGGACGAGCTGACTAAGGCGATTCAAAAGGTGGCAGTCTGACCGTTGGCGATAGCCTGAGCCCGTGCAATTGCACCGGCATTTGATGCCATCGCTTCAATCTCTGCCTCTAGGCGTTCAAAGATTGGCAGATATGTTGAATCAGCCACAACCAATTTTGCAACGATAGACAAGGCGTTATTCAGTCGGTGGTGGTGAGGGTTTGATTTAGAAGAGTTAGCGTTGAAAGAATTCAATATCGAGGTCCACAGGTCAAAACGTTTCGTTTCACCTAGGGCCTCCCTAAGCACGATGAATGTGCGGACCTCCCGCTCATCGTGCTTACTACATAGATGTGCGGTTGATTAATTCAAGGGCACCGCCTGTATTTCTCGTCACCGCTTACTATGAGCTACTGCTTTGATCGCAATATTTAGCAAGGTTATCACCAAACTGTATCGGCTCGAAATGCTGCGCGGGTTCAAATTCTGCATTTTCTTGGCCGTCCATACTGGCCTCCATTTCATTGGTGCTTATGATTTGGGGGGCACTAATACCGACAGTATCCGATTATGCCGAGAAATCCATTGATTATTGGCGTCGAAACCCGATAAAATTTGCGGCGCGGGGATGTCGACATTACAGTCACACCACGGCATCAACAGTGATTGGACGCAATGTGAACGCGGTAGAAATCGAAGAAGCTATATCCGCACTGGCCGAACAACCGTTCGATGCCGATGAATTTCCGTTTGCGTTTCTAGAGGCATTTGGCAACAAACCAACTGCTGTGAAACGTCTGCGCGGCACATCATCCAACAAGTCCGATCTTGGCGGCGTCCTTCAGGCCAAACATATCCACATCGTCGTATGCCCCGCCGGTGAGGTCACAGCCACCATTGCCGCTCTTAAGGCAAGCCCTGCGACCATCAAGGCCAAGGCGAAGTTCGTTCTGGCCACCGATGGCATTGATCTGGAAGCGGAGGACCTCAATAGCGGCGAGGTTATTGCCTGCACCTTCACCGATTTCCCCAACCATTTCGGCTTCTTCCTGCCACTGGCGGGCATCACCACCGTCAAGCAAATCCGCGAAAGCTCGTTTGATATTCGGGCGACCAGCCGCCTTAACCGCCTCTATGTTGAGCTGCTCAAGGACAACCCCGATTGGGGCACCGCCGAGCGCCGCCATGATATGAACCACTTCATGGCGCGGCTGATCTTTTGTTTCTTTGCTGAAGATACCGATATCTTCAAAGGCGATGACGCTTTCACCACCACCATCGAGCGGATGAGCGAACGGGATTCCTCCAACACCCACAGCGTCATCAGCGCCCTGTTTCTGTCGATGAACACCAAGCCTGCCGAGCGGAGCGCCGCCAATGTCCCCCGCTGGGCGAATGACTTTCCATACGTCAATGGCGGCCTGTTTTCCGGCAACACCGATGTGCCAAAGTTCAGCAAAATCGCCCGCACCTATCTGCTGAACATTGGCAGCCTCGACTGGCAGAAAATCAACCCCGATATCTTTGGTTCGATGATCCAAGCTGTCACCGATGATGATGAGCGCGGCGAGCTGGGGATGCATTACACATCCGTGCCCAATATCCTCAAAGTGCTGAACCCGCTGTTTCTTGATGATCTGCGTGCGCAACTGGACGAGGCCGAAGACAATGCGCGCAAGCTTTTGAACCTGCGCAAACGTATGTCCAACATTCGCGTGTTTGACCCCGCCTGTGGCTCGGGCAACTTTCTGGTGATCGCCTATAAGGAAATGCGCCAGATCGAGGCCGAGATTAACAGCCGCCGCAATGAGGGCGGCGAGAAAACCGCCATTCCGCTGACCAATTTCCGTGGCATTGAGCTGCGGGATTTCCCCGCCGAAATTGCCCGCTTGGCGCTGATCATTGCTGAATACCAGTGTGACGTGCTCTACCGTGGCCAGCGCGATGCCTTGGCGGATTTCCTGCCGCTGGATGCCAAAAACTGGATCACCTGCGGCAATGCCCTGCGGCTGGACTGGCTGAGCATCTGCCCGCCCACAGGCACGGGGGTAAAACTTCGGGCCGAAGATTTATTCGAAGCCCCGCTGGATCAATCCGAGATTGATTTCGAGAATGAAGGCGGCGAGACCTATATTTGCGGCAACCCGCCATACTTGGGCAGTAAGTGGCAATCCAAGGAACAGAAAGACGACCTAAAACGTATTTTTGACGGGCGCACCAAAAGCTGGAAGTCGCTCGATTATGTTGCGGGCTGGTTTATGAAGGCGGCGGATTACGGCACCCATACCAACGCCGTATCTGCCTTTGTGTCCACCAATTCGATCAACCAAGGCCAGCAAGTGCCCATTCTGTGGCCGCTAATCTTCAGCACGGGGCACGAGATTGCCTTTGCCCATACCAGCTTCAAATGGGCCAACTTGGCCAGTCATAATGCGGGGGTGACCGTAGTGATTGTTGGCGTATCCAACCATGCAGGAGCGGTGCGGTATTTGTTTTCAGAAGTCGAAAACAGTATGATCGTCAAAGAGGTTGGAAATATCAACGCCTATCTGGTTGCAGCACCAAATATTGAGGTCAAGCCGAAATCGTCCCCATTCAGTGATCTGGCGACCATGCAGTTCGGCAACCACCCATACTATGGGGCCGCGCTGATATTTTCGCGTGAAGAGGCTAGAGCAATGATTGAGCACAATGTAGAAATTGCGCGGTATGTTCGCCCGCTCTACGGTTCGAGAGAATTTATCTCGGCCCTACCAAGAGCCTGTCTTTGGATAGCGGAAGAAGATGCACAGCAGGCCCTCTCTTTCACGGATGTTTCGGAACGGGCCGAAAAGGTTCGTGAGCAACGGCTTGCCGCAAAACAGGATAAGGCAGCACAGAAGTTAGCCCAAACTCCATATCGCTTTCGCGATCAGTTTACCGCGCAGTCCCATATTCTGGCTGTGCCGCGCGTTAGTTCTGAAAACCGACCTGTTCTCCCAGTAGGGTTGCTTCAATCTCGAAGCATTATTCAAGATCAAGCCTTCGCCCTCTACGACGCCCCCCTCTGGAACATGGCACTGATCGCATCGCGCATTCATCTGGTCTGGATCGCAACCGTCTGCGGCAAGCTGGAA
>CAZYMT010000072.1:0-13944 GCA_964649035.1 uncultured Rhodobacterales bacterium | reverse complement strand
CAGCAGTCCTTCGGCCATACAGTGGTTCAGTTTATGGGCGCCGGTGTGGTTTAGGTCTTCGCGCTTGGCATAAATTTGTGCACCACCGCAACTCTCCGACAGGTTCTTAAGATGAGAAATCGGCGTAGGCCGACCCTGAAAATGTTTGCGGATATATTTCAGATCATTCAGAAATTCCGCTGATTTCGACAGCCGGTCATAAGCTGCCACAATGTCGGCAAAATGTGGAACAAGTGGCGGTGGCAGCATCGCCCCACCATATTCACCAAAAAATCCGTCGCGATCGGGGGTTGTGTTTAGATAAGATTTCATTGCGCTTCCCTGTTTTTTTGAATTGAACAGATTGTGCGCATATCGCCATTCAGAGGCAAGAGATTTTCGGGAGAACCATCCGCCCTTAAACGAAAAACCCGGCGCTAAGGCCGGGTTTCAGAAATTTATAGGGTACGTTCGATCTCTTGAGTTGTGAAGATTTCGATGACGTCAGCTTCGCGAATATCCTCGTAATTCTCAAACGCCATGCCGCATTCTTGGCCCGAAAGAACTTCCTTAACTTCGTCTTTGAAGCGTTTCAGTGTTTTCAGCTTACCTTCATGGATCACGACATTGTCACGCAACAGGCGCACGCCAGCATCACGTTTCGCAACGCCTTCGGTGACCAAACAACCCGCGATCTTGCCAGCGCCCGTGATTTTGAACACTTCTTTGATCGTGGCATAGCCAACAAATGTTTCTTTGATCTCTGGCGATAGAAGACCAGAGGCGGCTTTCTTGATGTCGTCAACCAGATCGTAGATGACCGAGTAATAGCGGATCTCGACACCCTTCTGGTTCGCCCCTTCACGTGCAGGCGCATTGGCCCGAACGTTAAAGCCGATGATCGGTGCGCCGGATGCTTCGGCCAAAGTTACGTCAGATTCAGTGATCGCGCCAACACCGGAATGCAATACGCGTACCCGCACATCGTCATTGCCGATTTTTGCCATTGCTTGCACAATAGCCTCGGCAGACCCCTGCACGTCGGCTTTCATCACGATCGGCAATTCCGAAACATTTTCATCTTCTTTAGCTTTCGCCAATAACTGGTCGAGCGTTGTCGCCGCACCAGCCGCCGCACGTTTGTCTTTGGTAACTTGTGCACGGTAATCAGCAATCTCGCGGGCTTTTGCCTCGTCAGGGACCACGTTCAGAACGTCACCTGCTTCGGGTGTGCCGTTCAAACCAAGAACCTCGACCGGGATGGATGGGCCAGCCTCGTTGATGCGATCACCTTGATCGTTAATCAACGCTCGGACCTTGCCCCATTGCTGTCCTACCACAAAAATATCACCGCGTTTCAGCGTCCCTTTTTGCACCAGAACGGTAGCAACAGGGCCGCGACCTACGTCCAACTTAGCCTCGATCACGGCACCTTCGGCGGCGCGATCAGGGTTGGCTGTTAGTTCAAGCAATTCGGCTTGTAGCGCGATGTTTTCCAGCAGCTTATCCAAGCCCTGACCAGTAATCGCGGAAACTTCAACATCCAGAACGTCACCGGACATGGCCTCAACAAGAACTTCATGTTGCAGCAGTTCGGTACGTACTTTCATCGGATCTGCACCTTCAACGTCACATTTGTTGATGGCAATGATCATTGGCACATTGGCAGCTTTCGCATGCGCAATCGCCTCAATCGTTTGTGGCATAACGGAATCGTCTGCGGCCACCACAAGGATAACAATATCCGTCACCTGTGCCCCGCGCGAACGCATGGACGTAAAGGCCGCGTGGCCCGGTGTATCTAGGAATGTCAGCTTAGTGCCATCATCAGTGGAAACCTGATATGCGCCGATATGCTGAGTGATACCACCAGCCTCGCCAGACACCACGTTGGTTTTGCGGATCGCATCCAGCAACGACGTTTTACCGTGGTCAACATGGCCCATGATCGTGATGATCGGCGCACGTGGTTCCAGATCTTTTTCATCGTCAATAGTCGCTTCGATCACATCTTCAACGTCAGCGTCGGAAACGCGGACAACTTTGTGGCCAAATTCTTCGATGATCAGTTCAGCGGTATCCGCGTCAATGGTCTGGTTCTGCGTCGCCATGATGCCGTTATTCATCAGCGCCTTCACCACGGCCGCAACTTTCTCTTTCATGCGGCTAGCAAGTTCTTGAACCGTGATTGCCTCGGGCAACTGAACGTCATGAACAATTTTTTCGTGCTCGATCGGGCCACCTAGCAACTTTTGACGTTCGCGTTCCTGACGGCGCTTCATTGCAGCCATGGAGCGATGACGGTTGCCACCACCACCTAATGCCTGATTGATTGTCAGCTTGCCGGAACGACGGCGATCATCGCCACCACGCCCACCGCGCGACTTTTTCTTGTCGTCTTGGCGTGGCGCATTTGATTTCGGTTTTGTCGCTGGCGCAGACCGCCCAGCTTCAGCGCGTGACGCCGCTGCCTGTGCAGCAGCCGGATCGTCATTAACGTCTTTTTTCTTCGCAGCGGCGGCAGGTGCGGCATTCGATTTAGCCTTTTCAGCGGCTTCCGCTTCTGTTTTGGCTTTCGCCTCGTCGGCTTCACGTTGCTTGCGAATTTCCCGCTCTGCGGCTTCGCGCTGCGCAGTTTCTTTTTCAGTTCTGCGCGCATCACGTGCAGCGGCACGGGCATCGCCTTCGGCTTTCTCTTTTGCAGCACGTTCGGATTCGGCGGCTTGCGCGGCCATCAACGCCTTGCGGCGACGATCCATTTCCCCGTCAGACACACCAATGCCCGACGCATTCCCGCCTTTGGAACCGGGTTTCGGAACCATGACACGTTTGCGCTTGGTCTCGACTACAACCGCTTTGGAGCGGCCGTGGCTAAAGCTTTGGCGTACCGTCCCGGGACCGCCACGCAGTCCGAGTGTTTTGCCTTTGCCGTCGTTACCTGATGTATCGCTCATTCTTGTCTTAACCTTTCAGTGTGGGCACACCCACAATCAACTACCCCCGAGGGGCTTATTTCGTACGCAAACCAGCAAGTCTGGTTGCATCAAAAAGGACTCGGTTTGTGATCCCGTCCCTCGTCATGGCCGCATGTACCACAGTATCTCGCCCAAAGGCCATGCCCAATTCACTGCTTGTTAAGCAGCTTATCAGGGTTTCGGGACCATCGGGGGCTCTTAGTGCGGTTTTACCACGCTCCGAGCCATCTGAAGCCTGCAAAAGTATAGCAGCCTTATCATCCATCAACCAGCCCTTAACCTTTTCGAGACCAGCAATCGCCCGCCCCGCTTTGCGCCCCATCGACAACATATCAACGACACGACGCGCCAGAATAGCTTCGACCTGATCTGACAGTTCAGGGTTGGCATCCGCCTTGGTTTTCGCCGCGCGAGAAAACAGCCCCTTCTTAACAGCCTCGTCAATTGCCGCGCGACTGGCGGTTACCCAAATGCCCCGCCCTGGAAGTTTTTCCAAAACATCCGGCACGACCTGCCCATCGGGGCCGACCACGAACCGCACAAGACCAGATTTCGGGCCGCTTTCGCGCGACACGATACAGCGTCGCTCTTCTTCTTCACGTGGTTTTTTCCAATGGACTTCGTTCATCATGGTACGGACCTATATCAGGCCTCAGCCTCCGTTGCTTCTTCGTCGTTTTCACCGTTCGCTTCGGCTGCATCCTCGGCCAACTGTTCCGCGGTTACCCAACCAAGTGCTAGTCGCGCATTCATGATCAAAACTTGCGCTTCTTGCAACGATACGTCGAATTTTTCCAACAACCCGTCATCTTTCACACGTTTACCGTCAACAGTTGTATAGCCGCCAGCCAATTCCCAATCTGCACACGTCGCGAATTCTTCCAGCGTCATGATGCCATCCTCGGCCAGAACCGCGAACATTTGTGGGGTCAGGCCTTCATAGTCGAACAGATCCTGCTGCACGCCCAACTCCTTGGCTTTATCAATCGCCTTCGTGTTGATCTCGTCCAAGCATTCGCGTGCACGGGCTTGTAGCTCTTCAGCTGTCTCAACTTCGAAACCGTCAATCGACAGCAATTCGTCGATTTCCACATAAGCAACTTCTTCGAGGTTTGCGAACCCTTCGGAAACCAATAACTGCGCAACCATTTCATCGACATTCATTGTATCCATGAACAATTTGGTGCGCGTGTTGAATTCGGCCTGACGACGTTCGGATTCTTCAGCCTCGGTCATAATATCAATGTCGAAACCCGTGATCTGGCTCGCCAGACGCACGTTTTGACCACGACGACCAATAGCCAGCGATAGCTGATCCTCTGGTACCACAACCTCAATACGATCGGCCTCTTCATCAAGAACAACCTTGGAAACTTCAGCGGGTTGAAGCGCATTCACAAGGAATGTCGCCGCGTCTTCGTTCCACGGGATAATGTCGATTTTCTCGCCTTGCAGCTCGTTCACGACGGCCTGCACGCGCGAACCACGCATACCAACACAGGCTCCAACTGGGTCGATGGAGCTATCGTAAGAAATCACACCAATCTTGGCGCGCGAACCCGGATCACGAGCAACTGCTTTGATCTCGATGATACCATCATAAATCTCAGGAACTTCCATTTTGAACAGCTCAGCCAGGAATTCTGGCGCAGTACGGCTTAGGAAAATCTGTGGGCCGCGCACTTCGGAACGAACTTCGCGGACATATGCACGAACGCGGTCGCCGGTGCGGAATGCCTCGCGGTTGATCAATTGATCGCGACGGATCACGGCTTCGCCGCGGCCTACGTCAACGATAACGTTGCCGTATTCGACGCGTTTCACAGCGCCATTGATGATCTCGCCAACGCGGTCTTTGAATTCTTCATATTGACGCTCACGCTCGGCTTCGCGAACCTTTTGCATGATAACCTGTTTGGCGGATTGTGCGGCGATACGGCCGAAATCCATTGGCGGCAAGGCGTCGGTTAGAACCGTGCCGATCTCGGCGTCATCTTGAATGCCCTTGCCATCTTCCAGCGTTACCTCGGTGAAATGGTTTTCAACTTCTTCAACGACTGTACGGCAACGCTTCATGAACAATTCACCGGTTTTACGGTCAATAGTCGCACGAATATCGTATTCCGCGCCGTAACGGGAACGCGCAGCTTTCGCCAAGCTTTCTTCCATCGCTTCGATAACCAAATTTGGATCGATCAGTTTTTCCCGTGCTACAGAATCCGCAATTTGCAGAAGTTCAAGCCGGTTTGCACTGGTGATAGCCATGATTTATTCCTCTTCCATGTCGGAACCATCGTCCGTTTTAATCTCGTCAAATTTTGATTCGTCAATGTCGCCGCTCACTTTACGAGCCTTCAACATCTCGGCAATTAATTCATCTGTCAGCAGTAATTTTGCTTCGGTTAGCCAATCAAAATCGAGGCCAATTGTGCCTTCGGGAATTTCGACCAACACCTCGTTATTCTCGACACCGCGCAAAGTTCCGTTGAACCGTTTGCGCCCGTCGATCAATTCGCTGGTCACGAGTTTAACCTCGTAGCCATTAAAACGATCAAAATCCTTCAGGCGGGTTAGCGGGCGGTCAATACCGGGACTGGAAACTTCAAGCGAGTATTCGCTTTCAATCGGATCATCGACGTCTAGAACCGCGGATAAGGCCAGCGAAACTTTGGCGCATTCATCGACTTCGATCCCACCATCGGGACGTTCGATCATGATTTGCAAGGTGGTGGCTTTGCCCGACATTATCCGCAGACGCACGAGTTCGAACCCCATACCTTCGATGGTTGGGATGACGATCTCGGCCACTCGACGATCGATGGCGGCTTTGGCAACTAAATCTGACATATCTCTCCAGACACAAAAAAACGGGCGCACGGCCCGTCGAAATTTCCGATGGAGGCTGGGGGTGGAAGCCAGTCTGCCGCTGTTAATGGGGGATATACGCCTGAACGTTTGGATTTGCAAGGGCAGTACATAATTTGTGTGTTTCTGCGAAACCGTTTCAGTCTCGCAAGGTCAGTTTCGGCAGAATATTGTCGAAACTCGGCAATTCATCAGTTGATCCATATCGGGTTTTCCGATGGCTAAACAACGTCGCATATCCATGCACCAGCGACCAAACCATTGTTTCGGTTCCCAACTCGCCTATTTCACCATGTTCAAAGGGCTGGCAGGCATCGTGCAAAACCAGATAGGCCGCTTCTGATTTCGCCGCCAACTCCGCCAGCGTCACCTCGTCAATTTGCGGATCAATCAAGTTACGCGGTGCAAACATCAAATCGAAAACAGCTCGATGCTTTGAAGCAAATTCCAGATACCCATGACAAATCGCCAACAGTTGAGAATGCGGATCCTGCGCCGCATTTTTGCTAGCGCTGTTCATTGTGTCGGTGAAAATACGATACCCGCGCGCCACAATGGCAGCCTTCAGGCTAATGAGCCCGTTGAAATGATGCGCAGGTGCCGCATGGGATACACCCGCACGAACCGCGCATTGGCGCAAGGTCAAAGCGTTCACGCCCCCTTCCTCCAACAGGTCCAGCCCTGAAAGAATAAGTGCCTCGCGCAAGTTTCCATGATGATGAGATTTTGTAGCCATTTGTGCCGTTATAAAAATTTTATCTTGACAGTGTCAACTTAAATCCTATCTTGACGCTGTAAAGTTTACGGAGGATTACAATGAATATCGCAAGAAAATCGCTAGTCTGGTTTTTATCAATTAGTATCGCCATCGCATCTTGGCGTTTCATGGTCGGGGGTGTTGTCGAAACGATGGAGGTCGTCGCGCATAATCTGGACACCCGACAAATCCCCCTATTCGCACATATAGTTTTTGCGCCACTCGCGTTGATCTTGATGCCGTTCCAATTTTGGAGCCGCCTGCGGACTAACCGCCCTCAAGTTCACCGTTGGATTGGACGCACATATGTGATCGCAATTATAATTTCTGGACTAGGCGGTTTGATCATCGCCCCTTTCGCAACAGCAGGGCCATTTGCAGCAACCGGTTTTTTCATCCTAGCAATATTGTGGATTGGCACAACCTTGATAGCCGTAAACCACGCCCGTCAACACCGCATTGCCGCGCATAAAGTCTGGATGCTACGTTCGGCAGCCCTAACATTTGCAGCCGTCACATTACGCCTATGGTTGCCATTTTTCATCATAGCAACAAATATCGAATTTTCGACATTTTACCCGTGGGTTGCTTGGTTGGCCTGGGTGCCTAACCTAATTTTTATTGAACTATATATACGCCGACGTCGCGTCTAGTTAGCAAAAGCACCCCCAATCCGAGGGGGTGCTTAAATATCAGTGAACTGTGTCAGCAAGTTTTACGGATTGCCCGATAACCAGTCCTTCGCTATCCGCAGAAACCGGTATCTTGGACCCATCCATCACCTCGCCGCCCAACAGCATTTCTGCTAACGAGTTTTGCAAGGCATTCTGGATCACCCGTTTCAACGGACGCGCCCCATAAACCGGATCGTACCCCTGATCGGCCAGCCACGTCTTCGCGGCCTCGTCCAGTTCCAGCACGATTTTCCGCTGCTCCAGACGTTTGCCAAGGATCACCAGTTGGATATCGACAATCGCATCCATGTTGTCGCGACTTAGACGGTCAAAGGTTACGATCTCATCCAGACGGTTCAAGAATTCCGGACGGAAATGCGCTTTCACAGCTTCCATCACCTGATCTTTGGCCATATCAACATCCGCGCCCTCTTCAAGCTGGCTAAGCGCCTGCGATCCAAGGTTCGAGGTCAGGATAATCAAGGTGTTCTTGAAATCCACCACATGCCCCTGCCCGTCAGTCAAACGCCCATCGTCCAACACCTGCAACAGCACGTTGAATACATCCGGATGCGCCTTTTCGACCTCGTCAAACAGGATCACCTGATAGGGTCGGCGACGCACGGCTTCGGTCAGAACACCGCCTTCGTCATAGCCGACATAGCCCGGAGGGGCACCGATCAGACGCGCGACCGAATGTTTCTCCATGAATTCGGACATGTCCACGCGGGTCATGGCGGTATCATCGTCGAACAGGTATTCGGCCAGCGCTTTGGTCAGCTCGGTTTTACCGACACCGGTTGGACCGAGAAACAGGAAACTGCCCAGCGGACGGTTCGGGTCATTCAACCCTGCCCTCGCCCGGCGAACCGCGTTTGACACCGCCGCAACCGCCGGTTTCTGGCCGATCACACGTTTGCCAAGTTCGGCTTCCATTTTCAGCAGCTTCTCACGCTCACCTTCCAGCATTTTATCCATAGGAATACCGGTCCAGCGTTCAACAACGCTGGCGATATGGGACGGCATCACGGCTTCTTCAACCATGACATCGTCACCTTGACCTTCAGCAGATTCAGCATCCGCAAGACGTTTTTCCAGATCAGGGATCACGCCGTAAGACAGCTCGCCAGCCTTGCCGAGATCACCATCTCGTTTCGCCTGATCCAGCAGCGCCAACGCATCATCAAGTTTCGCTTTGATATCACGCGTTCCCGCCAATTTGTCCCGCTCCGCCTGCCAGCGGGCGGTCATCTCGATGGAACGATCCTGCAATTTCGCCAGCTTTTTCTCTAGCTTAGCCAAACGTTCAACCGACGCCTCATCGTCTTCTTGCTTCAACGCCTCAGCCTCAATCTGCTTTTGCATGATTTCGCGATCCAGCGCGTCCAGCTCCTCAGGTTTGGAATCCGCTTCCATCCGCAAACGGCTGGCAGCCTCGTCCATCAAATCAATGGCTTTATCTGGTAAAAACCGATCAGTAATATAGCGATCCGACAGGTTCGCCGCCGCCACCAAAGCACGGTCCGAAATACGGATGCAGTGATGGACCTCGTATTTCCCTTTGATCCCGCGCAAAATCGAAATCGTGTCCGCGACCGAGGGCTCGTCAATTAGCACCGGCTGAAACCGCCGCGCCAATGCCGCGTCTTTTTCGACATGTTTGCGATACTCATCGAGCGTGGTCGCCCCGACGCAGTGCAATTCACCCCGCGCCAAAGCAGGTTTCAAAAGGTTCGAGGCATCCATCGCCCCATCCCCTTTACCCGCCCCAACAAGCGTGTGCATTTCGTCGATAAAGAGAATGATTTCGCCGTTCGCGTCCGTCACTTCGTTCAGAACCGCTTTCAGCCGCTCCTCAAACTCACCACGATACTTTGCGCCAGCAATCAACGCGCCCATATCGAGCGACATCAGCTTTTTGCCGGCAATCGAATCCGGCACGTCACCATTAACGATCCGCAAGGCCAAGCCTTCGGCAATCGCGGTTTTACCAACGCCAGGATCGCCGATCAGTACCGGATTATTCTTGGTCCGGCGCGTCAGAACCTGCATGGTGCGGCGAATTTCTTCGTCGCGACCAATGATTGGGTCAATCTTGCCTTCACGCGCTGCCTCGGTCAGATCACGCGCGTATTTTTTCAATGCGTCATAACTATTCTCAGCCGAAGCCGAATCCGCTGTGCGCCCTTTGCGAATGTCATTGATCGCCCCGTTCAGCGATTGCGCAGTTACCCCTGCCTCTTTCAATGCGCTCGAAGCTGCAGATTTGGTCACGGCCAGCGCAGTCAAAATCCGCTCAACGGTCACAAATGAATCGCCCGCCTTCTTCGCCAGCTTCTCAGCCTCGATCAGCACCTTATTGGTTTGGGTGTCCATATACATCTGATCACCCGTGACCTTGGGCAATTTCGCCAAACTTGCCTCAATCGCAGCAGCGGCTATTTTTGCATTGCCACCAGCACGATTAATTAAATTCGTCGCCAAACCCTGATCGTCATCCAGCAACGCTTTCAGCAAATGGTCCGGCAAAAATCTTTGGTGGTCTTCGCGTGTGGCAATTGTTTGGGCCGCTTGTACGAATCCGCGCGAGCGCTCAGTGAATTTCTCAAAATCCATCACATTCTCCTATTAAGCATCCAATCAGAGCGGCCTTTAAGGCCCGCTCACTTGGCCTTGTTGATTGGGTTGCCCGCAATGGCACAACCCTTTGAATAGAAGATGGGTATTGAGGATTTGTGTTGCAAGTTCTTACAACACAAATATTTTGTTAATCCTTCCGATAGCGCACAAACGCAAACTCACGACCATCAGGCGACCAGTTCGGCACATTCATCGTGCCTTGCCCGCCATTAAACGTCAGCAGTGTCCGAATATTACCGCCGTCCAGGTCCATCAGCTTCAAGGACACTTCTTTGTCACGCGGATGCCCCGTTGTCCCATCGGGAAACGCCAAGAACAGAACCACATCGCCATTCGGCGACGGATGCGGGAACCAGTTTACCAAGCCATCGTCAAACACCTGCTGATGTTCAGTTCCGTTGGACTTCATTTTCCAAATCTGCGCTTGGCCTGTTCGGTCACAATTGTACCAGATCCATTCCCCGTCCGGCGAATAATCCGGCCCGTCGCAATGCCCTTCGCCAAAGGTCAGACGTTTTTCTTTGCCGCCACCCACTGGAATGGAATACAAATCGTAATGCCCATCCCCGCGTTTGGCCGTATAAGTTAGCGTTAATCCATCCGGAGACCAGCCATGCCAATATGATGGCGAAGTATCCGTTATTTCTGTTGGAACACCGCCCGTTGCAGGTAGCGTATAAATAGCCGAACCGTCAGCTGTATTATGTGAAATCACAATCTTTGATCCATCGGGCGAAATGCCATGGTCATTGTTGCATTTATCGGCAAATCCCGTATCCACTTCGACCATTTCAGGGGCTGCCAGATCAACGCGGTACAAACGTCCGTTGCCATTGATCAGCAAGTTCTTACCGGATGGGTCCCAATTTGGTGCTTCGATCAATTGATCGGTTTCTAGAACCTGACGTGTTTCCCCGATTTCCAGCGAATAAATTTCCAATATACTTTGCACAATATCTCCCCAAATTTCACAACTGCGCTATCGGGATACGCCGCTTGCTTGGCGCATAGCAAGAAATGCTTTGGATTGTTTCAGTTCAGTAACTTACAACTATAAACACACCAAACTATTGGAAATCGCAATTGCCAAAGCCTGCTCACGGGTTGCCGCGCCAAGTTTACGCCGCGCGTTCCGAATGTGAAATTCGATGGTCACTGGTTGCAATGACATTTTGTCGGCAATTTGCTGCGTTCGAAGCCCGCTCGCCAGCCATTGCAAACACTCAGCTTCGCGCTTGCTTAGGATATCGCGATCTAGGTAGGACACGTTGGCAGCCAACGCCTGACGCGCAAAGAACGATGCGAGCAAAAGGCTCTCGCCGTGTTCTTCAAAGATACCGCCAACTTCACGGGCGCCAGCTGAACTAAGGATATTCCATCCGCCAGCACCGCCTGGGTTGGCCAACCGAAATGTACTTGAAAACCCAGCCACGAAACCGGTTTCTCCGGCTTCCAACACCAATTTTCTCTGCTCGGTCGAAAGTTCATCATACCGTTCAACATAGGCAGCCCCTGTCTTGATCGAGCCATATGTTGCGCAACACATCCCTACGAATGGATCAATTTCTTGATAATTTTCTTCATGATAATGCGAAAGCCACCAATCCGGCAGGGTTGTTCGCATGTCAGTATGCACACCGTCCACATCCAGATAAATCAACCCGTCAAACCCAAATGATTCATAAAATCGACAGGTCGCGGCCCAAATATCGGCAGGATCGCTTAATCCACTAAGCTGTTCGTTAAAATCGGTTGCAATAGGCATGGTCATTACTCCTCAACGCTTGACCCAAGCATATCACGCAACCTATGGATTTCCATAACTATCGAAGGGCAAGCCATTGAAGTATCACGAGTTCGGCAGGTTTACGCCGTTAATCATTTATCAAATCCCGGAGCCTTTTCCATGAATCCTCTTCGCAGCATTCTGATTGTTTTTATGACTTGTTTCATTTCAACCCCTGCCCTCGCCGACTATTATCAATGTGTCGCTGGAAAAGTGGAACTGATCACGAGCGTTCTCACCGGAGATGAACTCGCATTCATGCTTGAACTGAAGACCAAACCAAGTGTTGTATCCATTCTGCTGGTTAAAGGACCAGAGGTAACCTCAAGCCCAACCAGTTGGGTGCGGGGCCTTTCGGACGCACGCAGAATTTGTAAGGCACTGGCAAAGACTAGCGCTTGCGCACCAACAACCGGCGTCGCGAATGCCGTTGGAATTGTTGTCCCCATTCCAGTCGATGACCCCGATTGCGATATAGACATCGAAGAAGCGACAGCGGAAGAAACAACAATGGATTTTTCAGGTGAGTGGTCTTTGGAAATCCTTAGCCACAGCCATGACAGTTGCCCACCGCAAGCTGTGGCCAGCGGGATCGCCCTCGCGCAAGTATACACAACGCAGAACAGGGTTTCTGTCACCATGCCTTTTACTCCTGAACAACTGGTTTCAGATGTTGATTTCCACGAAGGGTGGGTCGAAACTGGCGAAAACCAGTGGCACGCAGTTGTCGCTGAAACCGCTCGAGGTGGCATCCAGAGCAAAACCGTATACGACATGATACTAGTATCCGAGGATCATGTGCAGGTTGACGGAACCATGACATTTGACATGGACCCTGCGCTGGCAAAAATCGCGGGCATGTCCCCACATTGCCAGTTCGATATTATATTTGGGGCCGATAAATTGGAATAATTTCCACGATCAGCCCCTCCTTCCCTTGGTCCAAAGCGGCACATCGACATCTAATATTGATGTGGCTATAACCGCAAAAACCAAGGGAGCCACCCATGCAAAATTCCGACCGCCTAATCGTCGCCCTAGACGTCCCCAACGCCCTTGACGGCCTGAAATTGGTCGAGGAGCTGGGTGACCAAGTCACCTTCTATAAAATCGGTTTAGGTATGCTGACGGGCGGCGGGCTGGCGCTTGCCAATGAACTAAAAGACATGGGGAAACGTGTATTTCTGGACATGAAACTGTTCGATATCGGCGCAACGGTTGAACACGCGGTGCGCGGCCTATCCCAGTTCGATCTCGATTTTCTGACAGTCCAAGGCGACCCGCATGTGGTGCGATCTGCCGTCATCGGTCGCGGTGACAGCAACATGAAAATCCTCGCGGTAACCATCCTTACCTCCCTTGATCGTGATGACTTAGACGAATGCCTATACCGCGACGGCGAGGTTGCCGACATCGCAATTGAGCGCGCCCGCCTTGCTTTCCTTGCAGGGGCCGACGGCATCATCGCCTCCCCTCACGAAGCCGCCGCCATTCGCGCCCTACCGGAATCCAAAGACAAACTGATCATCACCCCCGGCGTCCGCCCCATCGGCGCAGAAGCCGGCGATCAAAAACGCATCGCCACCCCTGCCACAGCCATCCTTGACGGTGCAGATCACGTAGTCGTCGGTCGCCCGATCCGCGATGCAAAAAGCCCGCGCGCAGCAGCACGGGCTATATTGGCGGAATTGGCTGGACCGGAATTGGCAAACAGAAAATAACCCGCGCGGTTTCCCGCGCGGGCCGTTTTTAATCGCGAAGTTTCACCAGATCGTTCATCAACCCTTCGGTCCCGTTGTGGATCGTCAGGCGTTCGACTTTTCCGGCGATGACTTCCAACGCCTCAAGTTCTTTCAACCGAAGCATGACGGGGTTTTCCGACATAACCTTGGCGGTGTTCAGCAAAGAACGCGTCGCGTTGGTTTCTTCGCGGCGACGGATAACGTTGGCCTCGGCCTCTTTCGCAGCCGCAACCACGCCGTTCAGGATTTCGCGCATCTCGCCCGGCAGGATCACGTCTTTCAACGAAATCGCGCCGACCTCGACACCGATCGATGCCATCTCAACGCGCACCTGCTCGGCAGCCTCGGCGTCAACCGAGACTTTCTCGCTCAACAACTGATCCAGCGTTTTAGCACCCAGTGTTTTACGGAATGCAAACTGCAACGCGCGGTGTAGGGATTCCTCGAAATCCTTGACCTCGCTTGCCGCTTTCACCGGATCAATCACCCGAAAATCAGCCGACAAGTTGACCCGCAGAGTCACACG
>CAZYMT010000071.1:0-14260 GCA_964649035.1 uncultured Rhodobacterales bacterium | reverse complement strand
GGGCTACCATAACAGCATTGCCGATTGCATCCGCTGGGCGCTTTTGGCCCTGTGGTCCTCTTGGCATTTTGTATCCTTCCCGTGTTAGGCGTAGCTATTAACTGCTTCGTCCTGACACCATTCTACACACTTTGAACAACAAATGTGACTTTTCTATGTCGTTTGCAATATTCCGCCGTGTGGCACAATAGCACAATTTGTTTACCAGCAGTTAATTTGCACCGTGCGCTGGGAAGTCAATCCTGCGGATTTTCAAACTGAGACACTACCGTAATTGCGTTAGGTTTTACGGGCGTTACCACATGACTTTCAGGAACGGGTCCAATAGGTTGCGGCAACAAATTCTGTGCGATCAAGGCCTAGATCGAGAAGATTCGCCCGTGCTGCCAGCGCCTCAGATTTCTCTGCTGCGAAAAAGATATAACGCTCGTTCGATGGTAATTTGAGCCACTTCAGCGCTTCAACCGGCCCTTTGCCATCAGCACGCTATCCGTTGAAGCTCTACGCCGGGAGGGCGTGGAAGCTCGGTCATGTCGGCTCCGTGCGACACAAAAAGAATGGCTTTACCCTGTGTTCCCTCGGGAAAATTCTCTAAGGCACGGGCGATGATTGGTACGGCGGTCTCGTCACCAATAAGCCCCACCCAGTTCGCAGGTTTCGGCACATCGCCGGTCAGGACCGGTGAGCGCAATTTCGGCGCCCGGTTAAACCTGTGTCGCCCAATCAGCCGCCCGTCCACCCACATGGCGAAACACATCGAAAACTATCACATTATCCGACCTTCAGCCCAAGTTGACCAAGGAGTTCGGCAGCTTGCATTCGCGAAATCATCGCGCCGCGGAAACGTCTTGCATCGGTTAAGCGCACACCGCCCAGATCGGCACCGCGCAGATCAGAATTTTCAAAACGACAATCAACCAAGTGCGCATCACGGAGCGAGCAATCTTCAAAAACCGCCCCGCGAAAATCACAACCGCCTAGATCGGCATCGCTGAAATCCACTTGTTTCAGGATGGATTTATTGAAGGATAGCCGCGGTAGTTTTGCGAGGGAAAACAGAACTTCCTCCAATTCTAGACCGAGTATTTTAGCTTCTGACAAATCGGCCCCCGTCATTTTACATTGAAAAAATCGGGCGGATGACAATGAAGCACCGCGAAATGTGACATTATTGAAATCGCCGCTTTTGATAACGGCATCAAGCAGATCGGCACCTAGAAAGCTTGCTGCACCCGCTTTGCAGGACGTAAATTGTGCGTCCTCTAGGGTTGCGCCATCAAAATTGGCCCGCGCTAAACGGCAGCGTTCAAAACGCCACTCGCTTAAGTCCAACCGCGAAAGGTCTGTGTCCTCAAGATTGCAGCCCTGCAATGTTATGGGGTGCTCCAAATTGACAAGACGTACTATTGCTGCGCGATCAAGTTGTTGGTCGATCTGCAATTCTTCGCGGGCGGAAGCATTCATTCTAATTCCCCTAAAGCATATGTGTTTGTGGGCTTATCAAATGACGGTACTGATTGATAATCCAAAGTTTCCGTTAGGTTCGGTGTGGGCATAATCATTCCTATTCCCCCCGTAATCGACAAGGCAAGTTGTTGCTATCGCACTCAACAGACCGCTGAGTTCCGTCTGGCGGGGTAGTGTCAGGCTTGTGTCGGGGCGCTGACGTGGGCAAACTGGGCGCGGCGGTCAATGTTTGGGGCACCGTTCGAAAATATTTGAGGGAACCATGATCATACGCACTTTACGTGAAGACCGAGGCTGGTCGCAGGAACAACTGGCGGAAACGTCTGGGGTATCGGTGCGCACCATTCAGCGGATTGAACAAGGCGGGCGCGCCAGTTTGGAAAGCCTCAAATGTTTCGCAGCGGTATTTGAAACAACCATTCCTGAGTTAAGGAAGGAAGACAAAATGCCAGAAAATAATGAAACAGATACCGCCCAACCAATTGAAATTGCAGAGCCCAGATCGCGACGAACAAGCGAAGATATACCCGGTTTGAGCGAAGACGACAAAGCCGCACTGCGCTATGCTCGACATTTACGTGAGTACGACACTTGGTATGATGATGAAACCGGCTGGGATGGCGCTTACTATCATCGCCAATCCCGTGACCCAAATTTGTCACAAGATGAAAACCGGATACTTACTCAGGTGCGTCGAGAGCGTGGGTTTTACATTTTATTGGCAGGTTTTCTGGCCATCATAGGGTTCCTGTTCGTCCTGAATATGATGACCAGCCCCAATACCATGTGGGTCATTTGGCCAGCGTTTGGCATGGGGGTCATTACCGTGTTCTACGCCATACAGGTCTTCGGTCGCTCTCACGCATTGGGCGACGAGTGGGAACGCAATCAGGTAGAAAGACGGTTACGCCAAATCGCGGATCGCACTGAGCCGCACTAAAAAGTGCTGCCCCGGACAATATCCACTACGCTGTGAAAAGTTCACCGCTGGCGAATAGCCATGCGGTCAAACGGCGGAATTTTGTCACATTGTTTCATACCCGTTTTAGCAACTCGCTAAAGCCTGATTATACCGAAATTTCCAATTTCACTACTTTCGAAAGCCATATAATGCCAAGCTCCATTTACAAGTTACTGCCCGTTGCGACCCTGCTTATATGCATACAAATTGTGTTCATGTATTCATTTACGCCGCCGACACTATCATCAAACCCCACAAATAGTGCGCGACAGTTTAACGGCCAGAATGCCATTGAAATTCTAAAGCAACTTATGCCAAATAATCGACCTCACCCGACAGGCAGTGAGGCCAATAAACAAATACGAGACCGCATCATTGCTCAATTGAGAGCGTCAGACCTTGAACCAATCATTCAGGCCAGAAGGCAATGCAGTTTATTTTCTAATAGCTGCGTGGAAATCGAGAACATAATAGCCATCCACAAAGGCACCTCAAACGGTGATGCATTGTTACTAATGGTGCATTATGATAGCGAAATACGCTCTCCTGGCGCGAGTGATGACATGGCTGCGGTAGCCGCATTGCTCGAAAATGCAAAACGGCTGGCTCAAGCCTCGCCAACAAAAAACGACATCATTTTCCTGTTTACCGATGGTGAAGAATTGGGAATGATTGGTGCGACTGCGTTTGCCAAACACCACGCGTTATTTGACCGTGTGGGCCTCGTTGCAAATTTTGAGGCCCGCGGCAGTTCGGGTCCATCTCTCTTGTTTGAAACGGGTGGATCGAGTGGTGATGCAGTTGCTCAATTTATCAAATTCTCGAATACACCGAGCGGTAGTTCGTTATTTGCAGAAATCTATGGCCGAATGCCCAATAATACTGATTTTACAATTTTTAAAGACATGGGGATCAATGGGCTAAATTTTGCATTTACTGGGTCCCCACGCCATTATCATAGCCCTTTGGACACTATAGAAAATCTAAATACAAACAGCCTGCAACATCAGGGGCAAAACCAATTAGACGTTATACGAGCCTTCGGCGACCAAGATCTTTCTCAATACCGCTCAACGTCATCATAAGCAGTAGATCGCGTATTCTTTGATGTTTTTTCAGCCATATATTTGGACTGGTCAACAACTACATCTTGGATTTACATCGGCATTGTAATATTCGTGTTTGCGTATCTTTTGCTCGTTGCATACAAAAACAAGCAGGTGAACATAAGCAAAGTCGTTCTCGCCATTCCAGCCGCTTTAATATCTATAATTGCGTTGGTTGCCTCGGCGTATTTATTACGCTGGCCATTGGCTATTTGGTCGGGGTTAAGTGGGTTAGACCACGGCGCACCTTACGCATCACGCCTTAGCTTGTTATTTTGCACAATCTTCATCGCTACATTAACCGCAAAAACCTTCAGTAAGTGGTTCAATTCAAAAGAATTGGAGTTCGGATTTTGGCTGATCGTTTTAGCCTTGCTGTTCTTCATGCAAATCAACGCCGCCGGAACCGTTTATTTCTTGCTCATTCCCATCTTGATATTTGTGTTAACGCAGTTTCCTTTTACGTTTTATCACGGTCAAATTGCACAATATATTGGCAACATAATTTTACTTATCGTTTGCGCATATTTCGGCGTGTCACTCGCACAATTGTTAGAAGTTGCCGTTAATTTTGACATGGCGTTTGTGCTAATCATACCGATGTTTTTACTGCTCCCACCTTTGGTTGCTATGCTCACAAATTCCACGCAAACAATTCGAAAACATGCCCTCATATTAGCTACAATAAGCATGGCTATAATTTTACCTATCGCAACCGTCACAAGTCCAAGTTCTTTTGGTTGAATTATTCTTCAACTCCTTAATCTTGGGCCATTACCTAATTTATTGTATGATATACTTTACATTTAGTAATGTATATTTTACATATAGTATGGTACAGCATACTAGCATACATAAAGACAACTCGACGCGAACCAAGTGCAATTAGGAATATTAGATGTCTTTCCAAGAGAAAAATGTAGTGGCTTCAATGCTCACAATGCTGCTCGTGCTGGCAATTTTTTACCCACGCATTCAAGCCAGTTACCATTTGGGTCAGTTCGACGGCCCCGAGGGGTTGATATTTTTGGGGAAGACCGGGTTGTATTTTGTTGGTGCAAGCGTGATCGGCAATATCAGTGCCCTCATCTTGTTAAATATTCTTCATGCAGCAATTACGGGCGATAATTCGCCCAGTTCATTGGTTGATGAACGCGACAAGATGGTTGAACGTCGTGGGATGCAGATATTTGGCGTCGTCGTCGGTATCGGAATTATTTCGGCGATGATTGCCCTTGCGCTTGGGGTAGCTGCCGTGCCGGCATTCTTCATCATTTTACTGTCATTTGCTCTTGCAGAGCTGATCTCCGGTTGCGCAAAAATTGCCATGTTCCGGCTAGGCTGGTGACATGGCCAAGCACCACATCAAGAACAATATCCGCCGCCTACGTTTTGAAGCCGGTGAAATGACTCAGGCAATTTTAGCCGAAAAGGCGGGCGTCACCAGACAGACAATCGTGGCGATTGAAAAGGCAAAATATGCCCCGTCTCTGGAACTGGCATTCAAAATTTCTGATGTTTTCAGCAAACCGCTAGCGGAAGTATTTACCTTTACTGGCGGGGAAGAAAACAAGGAAGACTAACCTAATTATCCATCCGAAAAGGAGACTGAAATGATTGACACAAAAACCCGAATTTCCACATTATGGATTGTCATTGTTCTGAACATGATATTCGCTGACATCTTTTCAATAATTGTAGATCTTAGCGGTGGGGACTTGTTGGAAATACCCGGCGACGTTGAAACCATGATGTTGGTTGCGGTTTTCCTGACTAATGTGCCGATCATGATGATCTATTCCTCCAGAGTTCTGGGGTATAAAACCAACCGCCGCCTGAACATCGGGACGGCGATACTGACCATCATTTATGTCATCGGCGGCGGCGTTCTGGCCCCGCACTATATCGCGACCGCCTTGATCGAGGTGGCCCTGTTGATGTTTATTATTCGGTTGGCCTGGCAGTGGCAGGAACCGGCGGCCGCATTACAATCTTAAAATTTCTCAACACAAGCGGGATAGATTACCTGACAATTCAATAAGGAACAGCACCATGGAAACGACAATTGGGAAAATTTCTGCAAAAACTATCGGTATGCTTTTCATACTGGCAACGGCGATGGGAGTGCTGAGCGGCAGTATTTTGTGGCCAATTTTCAGCAGCCCTGACTATTTGACGGCAATGTCTGAAAACGCTGACACGGTGATGCTTGCGACGTTGCTCAATATCATTATGGCGGGTTCGGTTGTGGCGATTGCTGTAGTGTTTTTTCCGATCTTGAAAAGAACCCATGAAACCCTTGCCTATGCGTTTTTCGCCGCCAGAATTATCGAGGGGATTACCTTGGCAATTGCGGGTATAGTTTGGCTAAGCCTCGTCTCGCTTGGCCATGAATTTGTGCAGGCCGGTTTGCCTGATGCGTCCTATTCTCAAACGTTGGCTGACATGATGCAGTCATTCAGTACATCGGTTTTCACCCTAGGAGCCGAAATTGTATTTGGCATCAGCGCCGTGATTTTGAATTACATATTATTGCGGGCCGGACTTGTTCCCAAAGTGATCTCTATCTGGGGTCTTATTGGTGGAATGTTGTTGCTGTTACTGGGCGCAATGAAGGTGCTGGGGATCGATGTCGCTGCGGTTGAGATTGCCTTCACGGTTCCGATCGCCCTAAACGAAATGGTGCTCGCGGTTTGGCTGATATTCAAGGGGCTCAACATTTCGGCGCAAAACATCTAATCGATCAAACGTTGGTGAACAAATCCAAGCTATACGGCATACTATTGGCTGCTATATTCAACCTGTCCAAAACGCTCATAACGAGACCGAAAAATATGCCCTCATTTGCCGCCCCATTCCTTAGCAATAGCGACCTCTCCGAACTTATTGATTGGCGTCATCAATTGCATCGACGGCCAGAGCTGTCTGGGCAGGAAACGTCCACGGCCATCGCAGTGCAAACGGCATTGGCTGAGACAAATCCTGATGACATCATCACAGATCTCGGCCGGCATGGGGTCGCTGCGATTTATAATGGTGACGAAAGTGGCCCAACTATTTTGCTGCGCTGCGAGCTGGATGCCCTGCCCATAGAAGAGCTGGGGGATACCCCCTATCGGTCTGAAATTGCAGGCAAAGCGCATCTCTGCGGGCATGATGGGCATATGGCCATTCTGGCCGGTGTCGCGCGTTGGCTGGGACGGAATCGACCAGTTCGAGGAAGGGCGGTACTGCTCTTTCAACCAGCTGAAGAAGATGGAGCGGGGGCAGAAAAAGTGATTTCAGATCCCAAATTTGCGGCCATCCAGCCGGATTATGCCTTGGCCCTGCACAATTATCCGAATGTGCCGTTGGGACATGCTGTCTTGGCCAGCGGGCCGATGAATTGCGCCTCGCGCGGTTTGAAAATCCAACTTACAGGACGCACAGCCCACGCCTCGCAACCGGAAAAGGGGCTCTCGCCCGCTGCCGCTATGACCGACCTTATTCCAATGCTAACAGCGCTTGGGAATGGCGCATCGACGTCTGATCCTGAGTTTGCTCTGACAACCGTCACCCATGCAAATCTTGGTGAGGCAGCGTTTGGTGTAGCCCCGGGAAACGCCGAAATCTGGGTGACCCTGCGCACGCAACAAAACGCCATGATGGCAAAGCTGGTGGCGCAGGCCGAGCGGCATGTTCACGATATCGGGCAGAAATACGGGCTGGAAATCACCCTCAGCTATCACGATATTTTCAGCCATTGCATAAACGACCCTGACGCGACACAAATGCTTGCCGACGCGCTGCAGGCGGAAAAAATACCTATCTCAGCTGGCGATTTACCGATCCGCCCATCTGAAGATTTTGGGCGTTTTGGGGAGCATTCAAAATCAGCAATGTTCTTATTGGGGGCAGGAATGACCTGTGCCAATTTACACAATCCAGATTACGATTTTCCCGATGAGCTCATCCCAATTGGAACCGGGGTATTTGTTCAGACCTTATTGGCCAAGCTATATTGAGCTTGGAAGGGTAGACGTTGATGGGTGATGCCGTTCTAGGCGAGTGAAATTCCGCTATCCTTCGCGGCCTATCACTCCGTCCCAACTGCATAATCATACAGTTCAAATTACTCGTTTAACCGATTTTTGTTCGAGGTTGGGAGTAGGTTTACTCCGGTAATTCGGTGATATAAGAGGCGGCGAAGCAACCCGTGAGTTTGTTCCTCGTTGCACAAATTGAACAATTGAATTGTTACGTCGTGCCCGAATGTCTGCAAACAGAAAGCTGCACTGCTGCAGACCGTGTGTCGATCAACGGCAGCAATGGGCCGAACACGTCGAGTACATACTTGATTTTGTGCTACCGACACCAATTTCCAAGACGCGAAGGGCAGCTGGTTGCTCCACAACGATACGGAACAGCTAAACCCTCTTCGATCAGAAGTTTTCCCAACGTCCGTCCCGTTTACAAAAGGAAAGCCGCACTGTCGCCCATAATTGCATCGACTTGTGCCCTCAGTGCCAGCTTTACATGCGCAAGCGACACGCCGGAATTGAACTTGCCTCTCGCACAAGTGCGTCCAGCTGAGCCGAGGCTCGTCGCCTGAGTTCAAGTTCAGCATCGCAGGTTGGTGAACTTACTTCTGGTGTGTTGAAACCCACTAATCGCACATTGGTTCGCCAAACCGCGCTTAACAATGCCTGTAAGGCGAGGTCTGTTGTCATGTGTGATTGGCATGGACCAGCCTACGACACGCCCTGAGAAGAGATCAATTGCGACGGCCAGATAGGACCAGCCCTCATGTCCTCCTACTGACGTGCCACTGAATTGTCATCTGATCTGAACCAGAGCCTTTCCAGTTGATGCGCCCTTTGGGGCAGGTTTAGCAACCGACTGCCTTGCGTCTGGAGCGTCTTTTGCAAACGGCCGAACCTTCTTCACGATACAGCGGGTAAATGCGATTGATCCCTGAGGGTTCGCCCTCACGGCGCAATAGGATGAGCAGTTGGCGATATCCAAATCGACGCCGCTCATTCGCTAAATATCGAAGCCGTGTCCGCAATGCGATCTCAGGTGGGCGACAAGATCGATATCGGAGCTTGCGGCATAAATCAGCACACTTCGCGCCAGCCTCATGCTCTTGCAAAATACCGGTTACCTGTTCGTCCGAAAATCTTGATCGTTTCATCGTCTGTCCTTTGGTTAGGCCAGACTCTAGTCCAAACTGGAGAAAATTCTCAGTGGTAGGTCAGATGCAACTGGTTGGGTTAAATTTGACATAAAAACCTTGCCCCCTCGGGGCCGTATTGGCACTTGTCACCATCAGTTCCGCATGAAAGAAACCGCAACTTGGTACGGTGATTTCATCCCCTGCGACTAGCAAAACGTCGTATCCAGCAGGTTACCGAATGGGCATTGCTGGCACCGGATATTGTCCGAATGATTGCTGAGGATTGTCAATTTGGCGTCGAACTGGCTATTGTGGCACGCGCTGCCAACCGACTGGAAAGAGCAACGCAGGCTTATCGCCACGCTCGCCCCCGCTACCGTAAGAATCCCAACCCTGTCCATTCCATATGTGTATCGCCAAAATGGCCTGCCGAGACTTTAGGCCGCTATCGGAGCTAACAATGCGTCTCCCCTGTAACCCAACCGAGCCAAGCACGGATAACACGCAGTTTTCACAGGTTCATATGCAGGTTTAGGAGATCAGGTAGGTTGCTGGCTGGGATGGTAGGATTCGAACCTACGATACACGCTACCAAAAAGCGTTGCCTTACCACTTGGCCACATCCCAGCATTGGATGCTTATTAATAAGCTGAACACCCGCCCGCAAGAGAAAACTCATGTTTCTTTCTATCGAAACGCTAAATTTCTAGCGGATCAGCTTTTGCCAACCTGTCAAACGCCATCAAGGACGAAATAAGTTTCGGCATTTGATCCAAATATATCATATTTGGTCCATCCGAGGGCGAGTTATCAGGATCTTCATGGGTTTCCAAAAACACTGCAGCAACACCGATTGCCACGGCGGCTCGCGCCATCACCGGTGCGAATTCGCGTTGCCCGCCAGATGAACCGCCCTGCCCGCCCGGTTGCTGTACGCTGTGTGTTGCGTCCATAACAACAGGATACCCGGTTTTCGCCATTGTTGGCAGCGACCGCATATCCGCCACAAGCGTGTTATATCCAAAACTTGTGCCGCGTTCGCAAAGCATGATATTTTCATTCCCGGTTGACGCAACTTTCACCGCAACATTAGACATATCCCAAGGCGCAAGGAATTGTCCTTTTTTAACATTGATTGCACGCCCCGTCTCGCCGGCCGCCAGCAATAAATCGGTTTGTCGACACAGGTAAGCCGGAATTTGCAGGACATCGACATATTGCGCAGCCGTCGCGCATTGTTCAGCCGTGTGAACATCGGTCAGAACCGGGCACCCGATTCTATCGCGAACCTCGGCCAATATTTCCAAGCCCTTATCGATGCCAAGCCCGCGTTCCCCGGATAGCGATGTACGATTGGCTTTGTCATAGCTTGCCTTGAAAACATATCCCGCCCCGGCATCCGCGCAAGCTGCGGCCATTTTTTCGGCAATCATCAGCGCGTGATCCAACGATTCAAGCTGACAAGGGCCAGCAATCAAAGTTAAGGGCAAATTACTGGCAACTTTTACGTTACCAATGTTGACGATTTTGGGCATATTTAGACGCTCACTTGTTCTCTTAGGATGGATATTGTCAAAGATGTCATGATGTATATGCCAAAAAATATGACAAATGCCAGCAAGGTATTTTCCAGCTTACGCGGATATGTCGGCACATCTGGTGCATAGGGGGAAACCCCCATGCTTAGATATCGTACCTGACGATTTGCCTCGATACGCGCGGTTTCAACTTGTTGTAAGGCTTGCTGCAACATAGCCTGCCTAGTTACCAGATCCGTTTGCGCTATTTGCAATTCGCCAGATATGGTCGCTATCGACACATTGCCATCTGTTGTTTCCGTCAATTCGCGCCTCAGTTCACCGACACGTATTGTAAGGCGCTCAATTTCGCGGCGCAAAATATCCACGCGAATTTGGTTCGGCGCTGGATTATCAAGGATAACCCCTAGCTCCAGCCTTTTTTCTTCGACCAATAGTTCTAGGGAGTTAATGATACTCATCCGCGAGGCGGCCTCAGCCTCAGCACTAAGAACACCGCGTAACTGTTGAAGCGCAAGCACCCTTTCCTGCGCGGTCCGCATCGCAATTTCCGCATCCTCATAGACCTCTACGGTGCCTGCCATTTGGTCTTTTCTTACACGTTCTGACAGTTGATCAACCCGTTCTTCGGCGTATCGGATCAGGGCCCTCGTGAATATTTCCGACGCTTCCGGAGTGGTTGCTGCGACCTCCATTCGGATTACACCTTCGGTGGGATCATACCCAACCGAAGTATATTTTTCATAAAGTTTGAAAGCCTCCTCTAGGGAGGCATCTTTAGGCAAACGTTGCAGATCATCAATATGTTCTTGCTGGAAATGCGCGCGGTATCCCAGTTCTTCGTCCAGACGTATCATTGCCTCGCGCGATGTCAGATAGCCTTGAACAACAACTGAATCTGCGGAATTGGCAAATCCGGTTCCCGCGAACAAGCCCGCAAACCCGCCGCTGCCCGAACTTTCTGATTTCTGGATAACAAATTCTGCTTTGGTTTCATACATTGGGGTGGCTTTGTTGTAATAATAATCGCCCACCACATAAGTCGGCAATCCGATGAAAAACAACAATCGTAGTAACATCAAAAACAGTCGGAACCGGCGTCGGCGTACCAATTGGCGCTGGATGGCATAGATTGCCGCCAGACGTTCGGCATCATTCACCGTTTCGCCAGCTTCGGCACCGCCTGTACTGACCAAAACATCGTCTCTGCCAACATCAATCAGGGAAACGTCATCTTTTAGGACGTCAATACCGCGTGCTTCCAACAGCTCCGCCGCGTGTTCGTCGCTGTCGGCATTTAACCCAAGCTTACGTGCTTTGCGCCGTGCACGCCGCAGATAAACACCACTTTTCTCAACCGGAGCGTCGTTTGTGGACCGTTCATCGTCATTTACCGGTTTTTCGTCTTCAGCCATAATTATACATCACTTTTGCTTCGTCTAGCGTATCAAACATGTGTAACTTACCATCTCGTAATACAGCTGCCGACGAACAATACTGTTCAAGGGTTTGAGCCTGATGTGAAACAATAACAACCGTTGCTCGTTTCAGTCGATCGCGCAAAACGCTTCCGGCTTTGCGGTTGAATTCGACATCCATGGTGCCGGGCATGCCTTCGTCAATCAAATAGATATCGAAATCGAGCGCCAGCAACAGTGAAAACGTAAATCGCGCTTTCATACCCGACGAATAGGTGCTTACCGGCATTTCGAAATATTCTTCTAATCCTGCCAAATATCGGCAGAACGCCTCAATTTCGTCGGGGTCCATTCCATAGATTCTTGCAATATAACGAGCGTTTTCGCTGGCAGTATGTGCGCCGCGCACCCCCCCCATGAATCCAAGCGGGAACGAAATCCGCGAGCTGCGGAAAACCTGCCCCTCATCTGGCTTCTCAAGCCCAGCCATCATATTGATAATTGTCGTTTTTCCAGCTCCGTTGGGCGCAAGTATCCCCATGGACCGCCCCAGCTCTATCCGGAAACTGGCTTGATCCAGAATAACCTTACGGTGTGTACCCGTCCAAAAGGACTTGCTGACATTACGAAATTCAATCATCTCGATGCATATTCGCCTATATTATTCCAAACATTAACCATAATAGCACAGACTATGATGATTCCGGTTTACGAATTGCAAACAAAAAATCATTGTTCCATTTTTTGTACTTTACATATTTTTCCCGCAGCAAAAGAAACGATCGCCGCCGCAAAGCTGAACAAGGCGCCCATTTTAGCTGCGTCCTGCACATCACCGGCTGGAAACGCGACGGATGCGATGAACAGTGAAACGGTGAAACCAATCGCCGCCACACAGCCAAGCACAAACAGATCAACGTTCCGCATGCCTTCGGGCAACCCGAATTTCATGGGTCCAGCCGCAAGCGATCCCATCACCCAGATACCAAGCGGTTTACCAATCAGCAGCCCCGCCAGCACCAGCCATGTTGCATCGCCAATTGCACTTAACAACACGCCAGCATTTGCCAGACCGAAGAACAGCAGAACGAATTCAACCGGAACTTTCAGCAAATGTTCGATATGGTTCAACAGATCGGTCAAATGTTTCTCGGCCTCAGCAAATATACCAAAGGCACGGTCGGCATGTGGGATGGTTACAACAATCGGCAACAAGCCAAGCGCGGGATGAATCCCTGCTTCCATAAAACCATACCAGCTTAGAGCAGCGGCAAGAAGATATGGCCAGAAACCTAGTTTCTCACGAACCCATGTTGAATTCGGGCGATCCTTTTTGCCGCGATCCATGCGGCGCGGCAAACGGTTTGCCAAGATATAAACACCTGCTGCCGCTGCCGCAGACAATAACAGCCATTCAGGTGCCAGCTCGGCGGAAGGGTAGAATATCGCCAGAATGATCAGCCCGATCGCGTCATCGGCAATCGCCAGCAATAGCAAAAACCGAACCGCCGGATGCCCTGCCCCGAAAATCATCCGTCCAACCAGATACGAGAAAGCAATATCCGTCGCCGTAGGAATCGCCCAGCCATTCACGGCCGCATCAAAAGTGTCGGAGCCCATAAACAGTGCCAAGCCAAGATATACCCCGATCGGCCCCAGCATTCCACCAACCGTAGCAATCAGCGGTGTCACCGCTTTTTTGCCACGCAGCGATCCGTCCTTAAGGATAACGGCCTCCCAGACTTCTTTCCCTGCCATTGCAAAGAAGAACGCCATCAACACGTCGTTGATCAAATATTGTAATGTCAGGGTTCTGTGCATATGCCCTTCGGCATCATAGTGCGGATGACCAATGAACGAATCCGACAGAATTTCAAATTCAATGAAGGCTATATAGCTGGCATAATCGGTATTGGCCCAGATCAACGCTGCAATCGCGCCAATAATCAGAAAGAGCGAATATTGAGTAAGAAAGTTCCAGACGCGATACATGTTATCCCCTGTGTTTAGTTGTGCGATACTTAAGGTATCCGTGGCCACTTCGCAATCATTCCTGTTCACAAAATTGACACGTCACCTCTTGTATTTTGCGTACTTCGCTGGCAGGTAAGGTGGCATCATGCAAACCCCTCTCGATCTTGCCCATGCGGCCATGGAACTAGCGCCAGACGATGCGCCAGCCAGCCTAAAATTTTATGAACGTTTTGCCGATGCAGAACTTTTTTTAATGTTGGAGGATGACGCCAGCGACGAAACCGTCAATCCGGTGCTTTTTGAAACCAGTGACGGGACATTTGCGCTGGCGTTTGATCATCAGGACCGTTTGGCTGAATTTGTTTCTGACCCAACCTCCTTTGTTGCTATGTCTGGCCGCCGGATTGCCAAATTGCTGGCGGGGCGTGATATCGGGATCGGGCTAAACCTCAGCGTCGCGCCTTCGTCGATGTTATTGCCACCCAACGCGGTGGATTGGTTGCACGCAGCCCTTGGTGCACAATCGGAACAGACCGAAGCAACACCCAAAGAATTCCATTCCCCCAAAGGGTTACCGGAATCACTGATTACGTCACTTGATACCAAACTTGCCAATATGTCCGGCGTTGCCAGCGCGGCTT
>CAZYMT010000070.1:0-14510 GCA_964649035.1 uncultured Rhodobacterales bacterium | reverse complement strand
TGTCGAAAGTAGCGGCTAACTGACTGGCAGGAACGCATGACCAGTTAGGCCTAAAGCGACGGGCTGGCTCCATTGAGCAGACTTTCACGCTAAGGGCATCGGGACTAACTCGGATCATTGATCGGGGCTAGTTGTCCTATGCCTTTTGCTCCGAACCTCACCATTGAGCAGGACAAACAGAACAACATCTAAAGTAGATACAAGTAGAAGCTGACAAGATTAAGTTAGGGTAAATAAGCAAAGTTTCCAAAGGATTTCGGAAAATATCAGAGAGGACAACAAATTGGGTGGTTTTGGATCAGGGCGATATGGCGGCAAGAAAAAGGCCGAGCATTGCCGAACACTCGATATCAATAAAATACTGAAATCTGGTGCATTACGGCCCGGTTATCATGGCGGCTGGCAATGGTCCGAAAACGGCAATGTTGTTGCCAATATCAATTTTTCATCAACGGATAATCTTGTGACCTTCAAATATCGTGTCCGAACAAATGGCGACGAATGGGAAAGCGTCGAGCAACCGACACCAATCGTCTGGACGAACTGCCGATATGGAGGGCAACGCCCTTACTTCCAGTGCCCGGGCGTTGTGAGCGGCAACAGATGCCACCATCGCGCGATCAAACTATTTTCGGGCGGTAAATACTTTCTGTGCCGTCATTGCTACAATTTGGCGTACAACAGTCAAAGCGAAACCCGCCATGACAGATTGCTAAGACGCGCCAATAAACGGCGAATGGCGCTGGGCGGTGAACCTGGCATATGCGCTTGGATTAAACGACCTAAAGGCATGTGGAAACGCACGCATGATAGACATAAGGCAGAAATCCTAAGCGCTGAGTCGAAAGCAACCGCCGAATTCGTACGCATGTTCTCGGGACGGTTGAACAAAGAGGAAATGGAAATGTATCTAGACTAACGCTTCACTAGCACCCAACTATAATTATGGTTGGATTTGTCGCGGAATTGTGCCGCTCCTTTAACCGCGTATTATACGCAAAAGGAGAACGACTATGGAGACGAAACGCACCGCAGAATCTAAACTGGAGGCCGTTCGAGTTGCGCTAACCAGCGGCCTGACATGATACCCCGATCCACCTAGACAAGGTTGATGATTGGTGGAATATATTGCACCACCACTGAACTTTAAATTTGAAGCATTTCTACGAAATCAAATCATTCCACACAGAAAGACTAAAAATGTCCAACACCCAATTTGCTTTCCTTGAAAAGGAAAATGTTCCCACAGGCGAGGCTTGGCAGCGGGCGATTGACGACTTGCAATTTTCAGTTCGCCTTACAATCGATCCAGAACTGGCACCATTTGAGGATGAGGGATTCTCTCCATGCAAATGGGGAGATACCGATCATGACGTTGGTTTTGAGATTTACTACGAACCGGCTGAAGATGTTTATGAGGATGACGAAGAATTTAAGGCCGTTGCAGGCGAAGGAAATGATTATTGTATTAGCATGTCATGGGGCGGCAGCATGTTGGATTGCGCTGCGGTAATGATTGCAAGCTGTGCATTGGCGAAGTCTTTCGGTGCGGTGATTTCCTATGAGGGCGACGGTCCAAGCCAGATCGAGAAACTTGTTCAGGATACAAAAGAAACAATTATTAGTGCTGAAAAGGAAGTGCAGAGATAGGGTCGCTTCCTCTTAGCTCTCGATAGTTTTGTGTTGCACCTTTATCTAGCCCTGTCTTTGTTTGGACTTGTCCTTATTTAATTGCCAACACCCAACTCATTTACGCTGTTTTTCAAGTACTTAGAGGCTTATGCCGCCTAGCGCAGAATACGCTGCGTCGCTGTCAGGCGATTTGGTGTCAATCAACCGACGCCGAGCAGAAATCCTAAACGCTGAGTCGAAAGCAACCGCCGAATTCGTACGCATGTTTTCGGGACGGTTGAACAAAGAGGAAATGGAAATGTAATCAGGCTAAATTCACAAAACGGCCATCGACGCAAATCTGCCATTTTCTAATTTCCATTCAATAACTAGCGATTTGCGCCACCAAATTTCAGTGTGAATTTCTGGTGTCTAGCCGACAACTCCCGTCAGATCAATGTGATCACAGACATCCCGAGCAACTCCAAAAACTACAACCGCATTGCACTCGACATACGATACTCCACCAATTCGAATGCACCATTAGATTGACTGGTAGGTCGCTACCTGATCTTATTGATCAAATTTTTTAGGTGAGGTTATTATGGATGATGACAGTAAAAACGAAACCATTTCTGAACCACAACGTTGGGCCGAGGTCCAGATTGATTATGCAAGACGAATAAATTTCGCGTCCGCTCAAAACAATGTCGCAGTCCTAAATTCATTGACGATAACAAATACTTCTGGCGAGCCTATAACCAATCTAAAAGTCACAGTATCATCCCATCCCTCAGTATTCACAGAAACAACATGGAACATTGACCGCATAGCATCCGAATCTGATTTATGTTTGCAAAATTTGTCGACACCGCTCGATATAGCAATGCTTTCGCGACAAAATGAGGCCGAGATAGGAGAGTTGACCGTCACGGTAGAGAACTCCGCTGGCGAACAGATCGAGGAACGCTATCGCCTTGAATTACTCGCCCGAGACGAATGGGGCGGCATCAACGACATGTCGCAAATTCTTGCTGCGTTTGTCTCCCCTAACGATCCCGTCGTTGCAGCATTGCTAAAAGAAGCATCACGCCTGCTGGAAAGAGCTGGTTTGGATGGTTCATTGGACGGATATCAGTCGAACGATCCCGGACGTGTATGGCTTTTGGCGGGTGCGATCTGGTCGGCAACGACTGGCCTAGGCCTAAGTTATGCAGTTCCACCGGCATCGTTTGAGCAACAAGGTCAAAAAATTCGTGGGCCCGGTCGTATCCGATCCGAAGGACTGGCGACATGTTTGGACACGTCGCTCTTGCTCGCCGCTGCGTTCGAGGCCGCAGGATTGAATTCGGCCATCTTATTTTCTGACGGCCATGCATGGGTTGGAGTTTGGTTGACCGAGCGTGACTTTGGACACGTAAAAGAGCCAGACATAATCGCTGTTAGAAAAGCATCACAAGCCAAAGAATTTGTACCAATTGAGACCACGCTTATGACAAAGCGCCCAACAATTGGGTTCGAACACGCAGTCGATGAAGGTCGTCGACGCCTTTCTGAGGATCGTGAGAGCGAGTTTTTATTAGCCGTTGATATCACAAGGGCACGCGCCGCACGAATCCGTCCACTTGCGATGTATGGCGAGGCAGTTTCAAACGAAGTACCGCAAGATGAAGCAGCACCAGCAGCGCTTCCCAAACCGCTCGACCTTGGGCTATTGCCCGGAGAAGTGCGCGAGGATGCACCTGACACGCCGCTTGGTCGTATTGAGCGATGGCAGCGTAAACTTCTCGATTTATCATTGAGGAACCGCCTACTGAATTTTAAAGACACCAAACAATCACTCCCGTTCATTTGTCCTGATGTTTCAACTCTAGAAGACCATCTTGCCGACAATAAGAAATTTTCAACGCTCGCGCTGCGCGAAGACGACCCCGTGGGTAACCGGACGCTAACATCGGAGGAGCGTCGAAAAGTCGAGGAAGAGGTTTCAACCAACGCTTTTGGGAAACGCCAAATCGCAGTGCCGCTCACATCCCGTGAAATGAACAATCGACTGTTGACGCTATATCGTAAAGCCAAAAGCGATATGCAAGAAGGTGGCACAAATACTCTCTTTCTCGCAGTCGGTTTTTTGCGTTGGAAAAAAACAGAAGGTGATACCCGTAGCTACCGCGCTCCTCTTCTGCTCATCCCAGTGAAACTGGAACGCCGCTCAGCTCAGTCACAATTTCAAATTCTGCATCATGAGGATGACGTTCGGATTAACTCGACACTACTCGAATTCTTAAAACGAGACTTCGATCTACGTGTGCCCGAATTTGAAGGCGATCTCCCTCGCGATGAAAGCGGGATTGATGTGCCGCTGATACTTGAGATTATGCGCCAAAAAGTTCGTGATGTCGCGGGTTTCGAAGTTGTTGAGGACCTCGCTTTATCCACTTTCTCCTTCGCAAAATATCTGATGTGGAAAGACTTAGTTGATCGTACTGACCAACTTCGTGAAAACGCGTTGGTAAGCCATTTGGTGGATAACCCGAGCGATTCATTCGAAGGTTCCGGAGACAGCTATCCACCGTCGGAATTGGACGTACGACTAAAGCCAAAAGACCTGATGATACCTTTACCCGCCGATAGTTCCCAACTTTCAGCGATAATGGCAGCCGCCGACGGCCAGAATTTTGTACTCATTGGCCCTCCCGGCACTGGTAAAAGCCAGACAATTGCAAACATCATCTCGCAGTGCCTCGCTAATGGGAAAACCGTTTTGTTTGTCGCCGAGAAAGCAGCGGCCCTTGATGTGGTCCACAGAAGGCTTGCAGCGCACGGGTTGGGCAACGCCTGTCTTGAACTACACTCCAACAAGACCGATCGAAAATCAGTCTTAAATCAACTTGGACGAAGCTGGGATCGGAATGCATCAGCGACCGATGCCGAATGGATTGAGGTTTCCGAAAAGCTCCGCCTTAGGCGAGATCAGTTAAATGACTACGTTATGGCGCTTCATAAACGAGGCACACAAGGATTCAGTGTATTTCAAGCAATCGGGCGAACTGCAAACAACGAACCTGACGTTCACGTCGAGTTTGCCTCAATGGACGCACATGACACAGATTCTTACAAGTGGTTGATTAGCCTTACAGAAAAATTACAACTGACGCACGCCGTCGTGGCCGAAACGCCAAGTCTTGCATTGGTGGCCGCCTCTGACTGGTCCTTTGCTTGGCAAGATAAGTTGCTCAAAGAAACCGAAAAGCTTCTGACTATCTCCGCTCAATTGAGAGAAAGTGTTTACGACGTTTCAGATCAACTTGCGCTAATACGGGACACAACAGGCAGCACGGAGCGAATTGATTTGCTCAGCGCAATCCTTCCGCGCATAGATCAAAAGGCTCTGAATTTCTCGAAAGTTCCTGACCTTTCAATTAGTGAGCTAGCTGAACACCACGCGCGATTGAGCGCCGATCTGATGTCTCGTAACAACGCGGTTTCCAATATGTCTGCTAGTTATGACCTTAATACGATTGGGCGCATACCGCTCGACCAACTCGATGCGGATTGGCGCGGAGCACAAGTAAAATTTTGGCCGTTCTCCGCGCTATCGGGCAGAAAGGTTCAAAAGCTCCTGCACACCTATGTCTCGAGCGGTTCCGCAGCCCCCGTTTTGGATATAAAAAATCTTTTCGACATTAGGGCCGCAATTGAACAAATTACGGGCAATCCGCTGATGGGATTGACAGGTGATGAAAGCAATCCTGATATCGGAAAGCTGAACGAAATGCTGTTGCAAGCATCAGCTTTCCGGATTGCTGTCAAAAATTTGACTCCTTTCGTTGATGCACCAGAACAATTTGGGAGTGTAAAAGCCGAACTCACTATGGGTGTGAGCAATAACCTGAAAGCAAAACTCCAAACATTTGAGGAACGGAAGAAATTGTTCGGGCAAGCGCTAACATCCTACAAAGAGGTGTCTGGCATTAGTGAGATTGAAATGAGCCTCGCCGAGCTTGAGGAAGAACTAAATACTATCTTACAGCATACTGACCAATTATCGGATTGGACCAGATGGGTTCAAGCACGTGACACCGCAAACAAGCAAGGCTTGTCAACGATCGTCGAAGCCATCGAAACTGGAGCGTTGACAGGTTCGGCATCCGATGCGTTCGAAAAAGCTTATGCTGCTTGGTGGTTACCGCTTGCAATGGATGAAAGCGATCATTTGCGCCGCTTCGCGTATTGGGAACACGAAGACACCGTCAATGCCTTTCGGGAATTGGAGGATGCGGCAGCAAAACTAGCCCCTCAAGAGGTAATGCGCCGTATTGCTCACAGATTGCCTACCCGAGACGGTGTGCCACGAAAGTCGGAACTTGGCACTCTGCGCCATCAGCTGGGCTTGCAAAGGCCCTCGATGCCAATTCGCAGCCTCCTGTCGCAGATGCCGACAACTTTCGGACGTTTAGCGCCCTGTGTGTTGATGTCCCCACTTTCGATTGCGCAGTATTTACCAGCAGGGCAAGCGACATTCGACGTCGTAATTTTTGATGAGGCGTCACAAATCACAACATGGGATGCGATCGGTGCGATAGCGCGCGGAAAACAGGCGATTATTGTGGGTGACCCAAAGCAATTGCCTCCGACCAACTTTTTTGGTCGCGCGGACAATGGTGACGATGATGTTCCAGAAATTGAGCGCGATATGCCGTCGATCCTAGACGAAGTATGCGCAGCAGGCATCCCCACACGCCGCTTGGATTGGCACTACAGAAGCCGTGACGAAGCGCTGATCGCTTTTTCAAATCACCATTACTACGGCGGTGGTTTGGTAACCTTTCCAGCGCCCTCAACCTCATCTGAGGCATTGCGTTTCCACTATGTCCAAGGAACCTATGCACGCGGACAGGGACGAACGAATGCAGCCGAGGCTAAAGCCATAGCGGCAATGATAAAGACTCGACTTATTTCTTGGTTGGAACTCCCTGAAAAGGATCGTCAAACTCTGGGTGTCATCACCTTTAACAGTGAACAGCAAACCCTAATTCTAGATTTACTAGATGAGGTTCGGCGCACTGATTCACGGCTAGAATGGTATTTTTCCGACGAGCGCGAGGAACCACTCATCGTTAAAAATTTAGAAAATATTCAAGGCGACGAACGCGATGTTATGTTGTTTTCGATTACGTTTGGACCGGACATTGCGGGTAAATTAACCATGAATTTCGGCGCACTAAACAGTGAAGGCGGCGAGAAGAGGCTAAACGTAGCAGTGACACGTGCGCGCCGCGAGCTCCATGTATTCGCGTCGATAAAACCTGAGCAGATTGATCTCGGACGGACACGGGCCCTCGGGGTCAACCACCTAAAGGCCTTTCTCGATTATGCCGAACGCGGTGCCGTGGCCCTGCCAGAACAGGATTTGGGGTCGCTCGGTCCTGCGGAGAACGTATTCGAACAAGCTATCGCCGATGCGCTTTCAGCGCGCGGCTGGGAAATCCGGACTCAAATTGGCGTATCAGGTTTTAGAGTTGACCTTGGTGTAGTCCACCCAGATTTCGCAGGGGCATTTCTAGCAGGTGTTGAATGTGATGGTGCCCAATACCATTCATCAGCAACAGCTCGTGACCGGGATAAGGTGCGACAGGCAGTTCTTGAGGGTCTTGGTTGGACAATCTTGCGAATTTGGTCAACAGACTGGTTCCGAAATTCGACAACGGTTATTGAACGAATTCACGGCGAACTTGAGGTTCTCCTTCGCGATGACCGTGAACAGCGGATATCTGAGGCTAAAAGTAGTTATGACGTCGATACCGAGTCTCCTAGTGAGCCTAAACTTCTAGCACCTCCCAAAACTCACAATATCAGTGACGAGTTTTCAGCTGAAGCAATTGACGTTGAGCCTTCCACGCCTGAACTTCTTGAATATAAACCAACCCAATCAGAACGTGACACTGTGCCAAAAGTTGAAAAAACAAACGCGTTGCAAAACATGCCTCATTCCGCGCTCTTATTAACTAACCCAATTGCCCAAATAGACCCAGACCGATTTTATGAAATTGAATATACATCCGTTTTGCGAGAAATGATTTCGTCAGTTATTGAAGAGAACAACCCGTTGCCTATGGCGCTTGTCGCGAAAAACATGGCACAGGCTCACGGTTGGCTAAGAACTGGACATAAAATTGCGTCACGCGTTGAAAAGCTTCTCGGCGACGCAGAGGTTAAAGACGAATTTGGAGTTCCTTTTGTTTGGCTTCACGACAGTTACATAGATCGGGTCGTTTTCCGAGGGCTCATGCGCCGGTCCATAAGAGACGTTTCAAGGGCTGAAATTGCTTATGTCATTGACAATCATGAGGATGCCCTAGAAGCAACTGAAGACAGAATTATGGCGCTTTCACGTCTTCTAGGGGTCGCCAGACTCAGCCAAGATGCCCGAGATTACCTCAATACTTGTTGGAGGTGGCGCAACGAAACCGAGAATTGATTGTTCGACGAAAACGTTACCCTTGGTACGATATTTAGTTCAGTTTTACTTTGTGCCGTAATGCTACTAACTAATAAGCTTACACAGATGAAATACCAAATTCTTGATAAATCTTCGTTTTGTAGCGGTTGAGGTGGATACAAAGGTGGTTGGAAATTGCTCACATCAATTTAACTCATTGTATAAAAAGGATAATATAAAATTTAATGGTGCCCGCTGCCGGACTTGAACCGGCAAGGCCTTGCGGCCGAGGGATTTTAAGTCCCTTGTGTCTACCAATTTCACCAAGCGGGCAGTTGCCGCGAAAATAGCGTTTCGGTGTCGTTTGTAAAGGTTGTTTTCACAAGATTTGGCGGGGATATTAAACAGCGGCCTCCGCCGCAATTTATTTGATGCATTTAAAACTCTCCGCCAGTCTCTCCATCGCTTTAAAATATGGGGAAGGGCCATAGCTGATGCGCGCCGCACCGAGGCTAGAAAGATCGCTGATTGTACCGCTAGACATCATGATATTCACCGGCAGCGATACAGCATCGCAAATTTGTGCGATCAATTCAGGGTCCTCTATACCCGGCACAAAGAAACCGTCCGCGCCAGCGTCCTTATAACTGGCGGCGCGATCTATTGCCTCGGCCATCAGGTGAACCTGTTTCCCTGCCTCACGTTCTTTCAAAAACAGATCAGTGCGAGAGTTGATAAACATCGGAATGCCGCTTTTATCCGCCGCCTGCCGGATTGCCTTTATGCGGGTATGTTGCACCTCGATCGGGAACAAGCCGGAGCCGCAGATGCGCTGATCCTCAAAGTTCAGACCAATCGTGCCAGTGTCGATAAGGCGCGTGACATTGGCAGCTACCGCTTCGTGCTCCTCGCCATATCCGCCCTCAAAATCAACGGTCACGGGCAAATCAACGGCGACTACAATCCGCGAGGCAATCCCGAGTGCTAAATCGAGCGGGATCGCTTCGCCGTCCCCATATCCTTGCGCCGCAGCCACGGACATGCTGCCTGTAGCAATGGCCCTAGCCCCGGCATCAGCCACAGTTTTGGCACTGCCAGCATCCCAGATATTATACAAAACCAGCGGGTCACCCTTAATGTGCATCGCCGCGAAATCATGGGCTTTCTGGGCTTGGGTCATGGTGTTTCCTTCTGGATGTGAACGGCAATGCGCCGCTCCAATTCTATCAATTTCTGCTTGCGCCACAAGCCACCACCATATCCGGTTAGCGATCCATCCGCACCGATAACGCGGTGACACGGGATGACGATAGCAATCTGGTTAGCCCCGTTCGCTTGCGCCACGGCCCGCGTTGCAGTTGGGCGGTTAATGGTGTTTGCGATCTCGCTGTAACTACGTGTCACCCCCGCCGGAATATCGCGAAGCGCCCTCCAAACCGAGCGCGTAAATTCGCTGCCATGCAGCGCGAGAGGGACTGAGAACCTGTCGGACTTGGCGGCAAAGAACAAGGTCAACTCCGCCTCGACCTGATCCGTTGGCGGATGCCGCCCGATGCCAATTTCCCCATGTGCCAATTTGCGCAATTTCTGTAATTCATTTGGCAAGGCCTTGCGATCCGCGAATTCCAACAGATGTAGCGCCGATTTGTCACTGACGGCAATCATTGCGCCCAGCGGCGTCTCAATCCATTCGGCGCGCAGCAACGCGTCCCCTGTAAAACTAGCGGGCGTAGTCCCCAACAGTTTCGCAAATGCCGCCCGAAAAGCCGAGGGCGACGAGAACCCCGCATCCAACTGCGCATCAATCACCCGCCCACCATCCGACAAGGTTGTGAACCCGTCGCGCAGCCGACGTTGCCGCGCCATTTCCAAGAACGTCATCCCGAAGTTCCGCTTAAAACTGCGCCGTATCGTCGAGGGATCAAAGCCGAGGCCGACTATATCCCCCTCGCCCCAGCGCCGCGCCGGATCATCCTCCAACGCCTTAAGCAAGGTTTGGATCGCCGGATCAGTTTCCCCAGCAGGCGCCATCGGATGGCAGCGTTTACAGGCGCGAAACCCCGATTCAATGCATTCGCCAATAGTCCCGTAAAACTGACAGTTTTTCGGTTTCGGCTTGCGTGCTGGACAGGTCAAGCGACAGAATATTCCGGTCGAAGTGACACCAACATACGCCCGCCCATCATAGGCCGCATCGCGAGCTATGAGCGCAGTATATAGCGTGTCTTGATCTGGTAATTTGAACAACATGCGCCCACCCTAACGGGATTCGAACGCGTTGTCCGTCGAAGATCGGGCAGCTATTAAATTATTTGTCGCTTGGATGATTTATGCCGTCGGACCAAGCCACTGGTTCCAATTCCGACATCACCAGCCCCTCGATACAACCGGCATTCACTCCGAATTCATTGGGGTTAGAGCGCCGTTGATGATGCGTATAAATCCCGCATTTCGAACAAAAATAATGCTTCGCCGTATCCGTATTGAACGTATAAAGCGACAGCTTATCCGCGCCTTTCACGACCTCTAATGTACCAACAATCGCCGTCACCATAATCGCACCTTTGCGCCGACACATCGAACAATCGCAGCGGCGCATATTGCCGATACCATCCGTCCAATCAATCGCCAATTCAACCGCGCCACAATGACAGGTGGCTTTGTGTGTTGGGGTCATTCGCCTGCTCCTGCAAATTGTTCTTCAAGCTCGATCCGCCGCTCGTCGCTGATTTTGGCGAACAGAACTTCGGGAACGCTGAACGCATGACCCGCAGGCAAAGCTGACAAAGCCGCGTCCAGATCGGTGGGCCATTCGGCCCCCTCAACATTCATCGCTGCCAACATTTTTGCAGTACCATCAGGGATAAACGGCTCCGACAGAACCGCATAAAGCCGGATCAGGTTCAGCGCGAAACGGATCATTGCCGCCGCTGCGTCGGGATCAGTTTTGTAAACGCTCCACGGGGCTGCGGCTTGCAAATATTCGTTACCGGCAACCCAAATCGCCCGCAATTCCGCCGTAGCCTTGCGAATTTCAATGGCTTCCATATGGGTTTTATAGGCTTTCAGGCGTTTAGCGATTTCGGTCACCACGGAGGCTTCGGCAGCACCGTATTCGCCGCCCGCGGGAACTTCCTCGCCCCATTTGGAACGGCAGAATTTGGTCACGCGCGAAACAAAATTCCCCAGCACATCCGCCAGATCCTTGTTCACGCCACCCTGAAAACTGGCCCAAGTAAAATCACTGTCGCTGCTTTCCGGCGCGTTTGATAACAACCACCAGCGCCAATAATCGCTTGGCATAATTTCGAGCGCCTCGTTCATAAACACGCCGCGCCCTTGCGAGGTGGAAAACTTTCCGCCCTCATAAGTCAGCCAATTATAAGATTTAATGTAATCGACCAACTTCCAGTCCTCGCCCGATCCCATGATCGTTGCGGGGAATGACAGCGTATGGAACGGCACGTTATCCTTGCCCATGAACTGCACATAATGCACGTCGTTGGCACCAGCTTCGGTCCGCCACCAGCGCTCCCAATCCGCATCCGGTAGGCCGTTCGCATCGGCCCATTCCGCCGTTGCTGCGATATATTCAATCGGTGCGTCGAACCAGACATAGAAAACCTTGCCCTCCATGCCCGGCCAATCTTTGTCACCATTTTTGACCGGAACGCCCCAATCCAGATCGCGCGTAATCCCACGATCCCGCAAGCCATCGCCATCATGCAGCCATTTCTTGGCGATTGATGTTGTCAGAATAGGCCAGTCTTTCTTCGTATCAATCCACGCATCCAGACGGTCCTTCATCGCCGATTGGCGAAGGTAAAGGTGCTTGGTTTCACGAACCTCCAAATCCGTCGATCCGGAAATCGCCGAGCGAGGATTTATCAGGTCCGTCGGATCAAGCTGCTTGGTGCAATTCTCACACTGGTCACCGCGGGCTTTATCATCGCCGCAATTCGGGCACGTCCCCTCAATATAGCGATCCGGCAGATAGCGGCCATCTGCATTCGAATAAATCTGCTTTTCGGAAACTTCCTCGATAAACCCGTTTTCGGCCAGCTTACCGGCAAAATGCTGGGTCAGCTTGCGGTTCCGCTCGCTTGATGAGCGCCCGAAATGGTCAAACGACAGGCGAAACCCATCGGCAATATCCTTTTGGACCTGCCACATATCGGCGCAAAATTCCGCCACTGGTTTGTCAGCCTTGGCCGCCGCCAATTCCGCCGGCGTGCCATGTTCATCAGTCGCACAAATAAACATCACCTCATGCCCGCGCCCACGCATAAATCGCGCATAAGCGTCCGAGGGCAGCTGGCTGCCCACCAAGTTCCCAAGATGTTTGATGCCGTTAATATACGGCAAAGCCGAAGTGATAAGTATACGCGCCATGGTCATTCCCTACTGTTGGTCAGGCGGGTTTAACGGAATTAAATGGGCAGGACCAGTTCGAATATAAGCGTGCCCCTAGCGTGTAGTCGCCATCAACAAACTGCCACCAATCATAAATCCACCACCTGTGTAGGCCATGTTTTTTCGCGCAGTTTCCGACCGAAACGTCCGCCGCGCCTTTGCCGCCATCATTGCATATCCCGTTAATAAAACAGCGACTACGGCTGTCGAAGTCATGATCAAAATCATTACTTGCGGGGCTATGTCCGCGTTTGGGTCAATGAATTGAGTTAAAAATGCCATGTAGAAAATAATAGCCTTGGGGTTAAGAATCGCCGTCAAACAGCCGGCCCAAAAACTGCCCCAAGCCGAAATAGGTTGAGCATTATCCAAATCCGGTGCGCGGTGTGTTCTCGCATCCATAATCTGACGATACCCAAGATAGGCCAAATAGGCCACGCCAATCCATTTTACCAATTGGAACAATATCGCAGAAGTCGCGAGGACCGCCCCAACGCCAAGGAACGAAAGCCCCATCAAGACAACCCCACCCAGCATATCGCCAAGAATACATAGCATTGCCGCCTTCCGCCCCCGGGTGATCGATTGCCCGACAACAAGCAGAACGCTCGGACCAGGGATCAACGTTAAAACAGCGCAAGCCAAGACGAAGGCGAGCCAAATTTCGATATGCATAATTTTCTCACTCCAAATGTGTTGGCTGCAAACAGAATGCATTATTTACAGATTGTCTAGCAAAACAACCAACCTTGACCCAAGCGCGGCATTCCGCCAAACATCTCGCATGTTTCCAATTCGTGACCATAATCCGTCTGAGCGGACGCCCTATGTTACCTATGCGTTGATATTCATAAACGTGGCGGTATTTCTGCTGACGCTAGGCACTGGCACCAGCGATGCGGCGCTATCAGCGTTTTATTATGACTGGGCGACGGTTCCCGCGTTGATCATGGACGGGGAGCAAACGCACACCATCTTGACCAGCATGTTCCTGCATGGCGGCTGGTTGCATTTAGGTGGTAACATGCTGTTCTTGTGGATTTTTGGCGATAACCTAGAAGACAGTTTTGGCCATATTCCGTTCCTGATTTTCTATCTACTTTGCGGGGTCGCTGCCGACCTTGGACATATCGCGAGCGATCCGAATTCGTTCATCCCGACCGTTGGCGCATCTGGCGCTATCGCGGGTGTCATGGGCGGCTACCTACTGTTATTCCCCAAAGCCCGCGTCGATGTAATCTTTTTCATCTTTGTGTTTTTCAAACGCTTCACAATCCCCGCATGGATCGTACTTATGGTCTGGTTCGGCTTGCAAATTTTCAATGGCATCGGCGTTGATACATCTAACGGAGGGGTGGCCTATTGGGCGCATATAGGCGGGTTCGCTGCCGGATTACTGCTTACCTTACCCTATTGGTTGCGCCGACAAGGCAAGCAATATTGGCGCAAGAATAACTATCATCCACCCCATCCACCAGCCGAATATGAAATACGCAAAACCACGGTGCCGACGGTTAAACGCCGGCGCCGCTAGTTATTTTTCAAGGCACCAGCGCATGACAGCCTTCTGGGCATGCAGACGATTTTCAGCCTCGTCAAAAATCACCGATTGCGCGCCGTCTAGGACCGAGGATGTTACCTCAACCCCGCGATACGCTGGCAGGCAGTGCATGAACAACGCGTCCGGCTTGGCCCCTGCCATCATGTGATCGTTCACCTGATAGGGTTTCAGCAAGTTATGGCGCGATTCCGATTTGGCGTCATGCATGGAAATCCACGTGTCAGCGACCACCAAATCGGCCCCCTCGACGGCTTTATCCGCGTCGCGTTCAAGCGTCACGTTCACGCCTTTGCTGCGGGCATATTCCACGAATTCCGGTTCAGGATCGAGGGATTCAGGCCCCGCAAATGTCAGATCAAATCCGAACTGACCCGCCGCATGCAAGAAGCTGGCGCAAACATTATTGCCGTCGCCAGTCCAGACAACTTTCTTGCCTTTGATCGGGCCGTGATGTTCCTCAAACGTCAAAATATCTGCCATGAT
>CAZYMT010000069.1:0-14560 GCA_964649035.1 uncultured Rhodobacterales bacterium | reverse complement strand
GATGCCTGGCATCATTACATCCGTGATAATCAAATCGACATCATCGCCGTGCTCGGTAGATTTGAACAAGGTTTGTTTGCGCGGCTCCCAGCCTTCGGGCTCTTTGCCTTTAGGGGGTGTTAGAATCCCCTCGTAGATCAGGCCCTTCGCATCCAATGCATCCAGCGCACTTTCGATCAAACCGCTGCCATACAAAGTTTTTTCGCTGAAATAGACATCCATTTCGACACCCAACAGCTTCAAGTCGGAGCGGATCATATCCATCATCCGATCCGTCGCGAAATCCCGAATTTCCGGCAGCCAGTCGCCCTCCGGCTTGTCCAGCAGGCTGTCGCCGTATTTTTCTTTCAAAGCTTCGCCGACCGGTTTCAGGTAGTCACCAGGATACAGCCCCTCAGCAATCTCTGGATCCAGCCCGTTTGCTTCGCGGTAGCGTTCAAAAGCAGAACGCGCCAGCACGTCAATTTGGCCGCCGCCATCATTGATGTAATATTCACGCGTAACCTTATAGCCCGCGAAATCCAGCAGACCGGATAGCGCATCGCCAAACACTGCGCCGCGGGTGTGGCCAACATGTATTGGACCTGTCGGATTCGTGGACACAAATTCCACATTAACCTTGCGCCCAGCACCCATGTTCGAGCGCCCGAAATCGGCCCCAGCCTTCAATGCGGCAGGCACACCAGCAAACCACAAACCTTGTTGCAGCCGTAAATTCAAAAACCCCGGTCCAGCAACATCCGCCGAAACCACTCGTGGGTCAGTGGCCAATTTCACCGCCAAAGCGTCCGCAATATCGCGAGGTTTCTTGCCCGCAGGTTTCGCCAGCACCATCGCCGCATTGGTCGCCATATCACCGTGTGCCGCATCTCGCGGAGGTTCAACCGCCACATTGGCAAAGTTCAAACCGTCCGGCAGAACCCCGTCAGCCACGAGGGCGTTCAGGCTGTCCAGCACCAGCGTATTTATGTCAGCGAATAAGTTCATAGCGTAATCCCAAATGTGATAAGGCGCGGCATAGCATAGCTATCCGCGCCCTTCCAGAACCTAAATGCCTTTCGGCAGGTGTTTAGTGACCCAAAATCTGGGACAAGAACAATTGTGTGCGTTCCGATTGCGGATTGTTAAAGAACTCTTCCGGTTCATTTTCTTCAACAATCTGGCCCGCATCCATAAAGACCACGCGATTTGCGACTTTGCGCGCGAAACCCATTTCGTGGGTCACACAAATCATGGTCATGCCTTCTTCGGCCAACTGGATCATTGTATCGAGCACCTCGGAAATCATTTCAGGGTCAAGCGCCGATGTAGGTTCATCGAACAACATGATCCGTGGCTTCATGCAAAGCGAGCGGGCAATCGCCACACGCTGCTGCTGACCACCGGAAAGCTGACCGGGGTATTTATCGGCCTGCTCGGGGATCTTAACCTTTTCAAGGAAGTGCATTGCAATTTCTTCGGCTTCTTTCTTGGGCGTCTTGCGAACCCAGATCGGTGCCAAAGTACAATTTTCCAGAATGGTCAAATGCGGGAACAGGTTGAAGTGCTGAAAGCACATGCCAACCTCAGACCGAATTTTATCGATGTTTTTCAGATCAGACGACAATTCCGTCCCATCGACAACGATAGACCCTTTCTGGTGCTCTTCCAGACGGTTGATGCAGCGGATCAACGTTGATTTACCGGAACCCGAAGGCCCACAAACCACAATCCGTTCGCCACGTTTCACCGTCATGTTGATGTCTTTGAGGACGTGGAAATCCCCATACCATTTGTTCATATCCGTGATTTGGATAGCAACCTCGTCGGACACTTGCATCTGCGAGCGGTCGATTTCACGTTCGATTTCTTGAGACATATTTTATGCTCCTTTACAATTTAGTGTCCGGTCTGAAGCTTGCGCTCAAGATACATGGAATAGCGTGACATGGAGAAACAGACGATGAAAAACATCAAAGCAATGAAGCCGTAAAGCTCCCAATGGATGCCGTTCCATTCCTGGTTCGCGCGAATAGCACTTGTAAGACCCAGCGGATCAAGCAGCCCAACGATCGACACAAGTGTCGTATCTTTGAACAATCCGATGAAGGTCGACACGATGCTTGGGATCGTGATCTTCAGGGCTTGCGGCATGACAATCAGTCGTGTCGCTTTCCAAAAATCGAGACCCAGCGCATCCGCCGCCTCATATTGGCCTTTTGGCAAGGCTGCCAAACCACCGCGGATCACTTCGGCCATATAGGCAGATGCGAACAAGGTCACCATGATAATCACACGCAGAATTAGTGCGAAAGCAGTGCCCGGCGGCATGAAGTAGTTGAGCAATGTCGAAGCCACAAACAACAGCGTAATAAGAGGCACGCCGCGCATGAATTCGATAAAACCAACGCAAAGTACCTTGACGATGAACAGGTTAGACTGTCGCCCAAGCGCTAGCAGAATGCCAAGCGGAAGCGAAATTGCGATACCCGTGACCCCGATGATAATCGAAATCATAAAGCCGCCAAAGAAGTTGCTTTGCACGGCTTCAATCCCAATCGGAATAACTCCGTCGATTGCACCAGCAAGAGCGCTCGTTATGAAAAACCACCAGATAACCGGCAATAGCATTGCAGCTATTGTTGCCCCCAACGAACCGATAAAGCTCGGTAAGTAAACAAGTGCAGCATAACCGATACCAAATCCCGCCATTACCATAAGAGGACCCCAAATCGAGCCACCCCAAAGCAGCCAGAAGGCCAAGAATGGGAAGATCATTGTGAAGGTCAACAATTTACGCGGCACATTTGAAAAGAGGATCGGTGAGATCGCAACAAGCATTAGAACCAATGACAGAATGGGACGCCAGTATAGCTCGCGTGGATAGAACCCAAATATCAGCTGGGTATAACGCTCGCGGATAACCGCCCAACAAGCGCCTTCGCCTTCGCCGTAAGCCGCGACAATCTGCTCGCGACATTCAGTTAGCGAATTTGCCGTCCAGCTGGATTGGAACATCCAAGGAAGTATCCCTTTCGCCAGCATATAAACCAACACAATCGAAACAATCGTCAGGATCGAGTTGAACCAACTGGAGAACAGGTTGTCCATCACCCATTTTACGACGCCTTTTTGTGTAGTAGGAGGTTCTTGCTCCTGCAGCATCTCGGTGCGGACATAAGAAACATTAGCCATATTACCGCTCCCTCATCTTAATAGACTCGTTATACCAGTTCATAACTATCGAAACGGTTATCGAGATTGATAGATAAACAGCCATCAAGATGATCAAAGATTCCATCTCGCGACCAGTTTGGTTAAGCGTGATACCCCCCAACGTTCCGGTAATATCCATATACCCAACAGCAATCGCCAAGGACGAGTTTTTGGTAAGGTTCAGATATTGGGAAATCATTGGTGGAATGATAACGCGTAAGGCTTGCGGCAAGATAATCAACCGCATGGTCCGTGTTGGGCGAATGCCCAGCGCCGACGCCGCTTCGGTTTGACCTTTTGAAACCGCTTGAATGCCTGAACGCACCGTCTCGGCGATAAACGCACCTGTATAGAGCGATAGAGCCATCGTAAGCGCGATCAACGAGTTCCGCAGATACAAACCACCCGCAAAGTTGAAGCCTTTAAGTACAGGATATTCCAACCCGATTGGACGCCCCATGATGAAATACATCAACAAGGCAGGCACCACAAATATGGCAAGCTTGATCCAGAAATTCGGTAAAACGTCACCTGTTGTTTCTTGTCTGTTTTTCGACCAGCGGCCAAATGCCCAGATGCCAACCAACGAGGCCAAGAACACGATAACAACAATCATTGAGCCAGAAAAGAACTCCGGCTTCGGAAGATACAAACCACGATTGGTTAGGGCGACAGCGTCCCCCAACCACATAGATGCAACAGCATCGTCACCGCGGAAATCCCGAGGTTGTGGAAAGCTTGTGATGAAAACGGCCATCGAAAGGATGATCCACAAGAGCACGGGCACATTACGCATTGTTTCGATGTAAACTGTCATAAGTCGCGAAACGACCCAGTTATTCGACAAGCGCAGAACGCCGACCGTAACCCCGATGATTGTTGCAAGAATACACCCCAAGACGGCTACCAGTAGCGTGTTCAGCAGACCAACCAAAGCGGCACGTCCGTGCGACATCTGGTTGTCATATTCGATCAATCTTTGGTTAATATCGTAACCAGCTGCTTCGGACAAGAAACCAAAACTTAGCTGTTTATCAAGCTCGGCAAGGTTCGTAGCAGCATTGTTAAGAAGCCACCAAACCCCGAGCAAGAAAATAATTAGTGCCACTACCTGGATCGTCATTGATCGGTAGCGGGTATCATATAGCAACATACCGATTTTAAACGAATCGTCCGTTGCTGTTTGGTCGGCCATCGCCATGGCGTGCCCCTCTTCCTGTTAATAGATGGTGCTTGAAAATGCGAAACGGTTTGTCCGTTTCTGCGCGCCCCACCCTATGAAAATTTGTATGTAGATATGAAAAGGGCGCATCTTACGACGCGCCCTGATACTAAATTTTGCTTAACGGAAAGGTGGGGAGTAAATCAGACCACCTTGTGCCCATTGTGCGTTCAAACCACGCGCAAGGCCGATTGCAGTGGCTTCACCGATGTTGGATTCGAAAATCTCACCGTAGTTACCACCAACCGCGATTGCATTCAAAGCAAAGTCAGCTTCAAGACCCAGCATCGCGCCCAAAGAACCTTCGGTTCCTAGAAGACGATTGATTTCTGGGTTATCTGTGCCAGCTGCCATTTCGGACAGGTTAGCGGATGTTACACCCAGCTCTTCAGCTGTTACGAGTGCGTTCAAAGTCCAACGTGCAATGTCTGCCCATTGGTCGTCGCCGTGACGTACAAGTGGACCCAAAGGCTCTTTGGAAATGATTTCTGGCAGTAGCATATGGCCAGCTGCATCTTCAAATGTTGCGCGTGTAGCGGCAAGACCAGAAGCGTCAGTTGTGTAAACGTCACAAGCGCCTGCTAGATACTGCTGCTGTGCTTCAGCGTTAGTTTCGATAGGCACTGGCTCATAGCTGATGCCGTTTGCACGGAAGAAGTCAGCCAAGTTCAGCTCGGTTGTTGTACCAGTTTGGATACAAACGGTTGCGCCGTCCAATTCTTTTGCCGAAGAAACACCAAGATCAGTTGGGACCATGAAGCCCTGGCCGTCATAGTAGTTCACGCCAACGAATGTGAACTTAAGGTCAACATCGCGGCTGAAAGTCCATGTCGTGTTACGTGCAAGCAGATCGATTTCGCCCGATGCCAACGCAGTAAAACGTGTTTTACCAGTTGTTGGAACGAATTTAACCGCATTGCCGTCACCAAGAACAGCAGCTGCAACAGCGCGACAGAAAGAAACATCAAAGCCTTCCCATTGGCCATTTGCGTCAGGTGCCGCAAAACCAACCAAACCGGTGGTTACACCACAAGCCAACTCGCCTTTTGCTTTCACATCGTCGAGCGTGCCGGCGGATGCCAACCCAGCTACCAGACCTGCAGCAGCAAGTGTGCCAAAAAATACAGATTTATTCATATTAACCTCTTCCCAGTAATTTACCCGATCTTATTGACCGGCGTTTTGGTATTGCATAGCTCGTATCGGCTATAACTCGCGCAGTTGAACAAGAGTAAGTGGATTGGTCAACGAAAAAACTCTATTATTCAGCCTATTCAGGTGAATTATTTAACAATCCGTTAGGTTAACGATCAAATTTGGTGATGAGTCGGAGGATTTTACCCACGCCAAGTGATTCTTGCCAAAGCTGCCGTAGCGTTAGGATTCGACCAAATCTAGCAGATCCGCCGCCTTCAAAAAGTCGCCACGCTTGATATTTGCGTGCTTGGTTGCCTCTTCATCTGGCCCCCATTGATCTTCCTGCCATGCCTCGTCGATGCGTGACAATGGCCAGACATGTTCAGCGCTCAGATGTTTCTCACTTACCGCCAAAGCCAGAACCAGCGACCCCGAGATCGTCACCAGATCATGCATCGCCGTCATCTGCCAAGGATCAAACGCCAACAGCATTTCTCCCATCCGTCTCAGACTGTTTTCGGGTTGCTGCGTAAACATCACCCCCGCAGTAACCGTCAACGGCGCACCTTGCGCAGCGATCCATTCCAGCAACGGGTCCCACGCCACACCTTGGCGCTCCACCAGTTCTTCGGGGCTGTTAGCGCGATAACAAATCAGGTCAGTTCCACCATATTCCGCCAGCATCGCCGCCACCGCTACCCGTTCATGGGCAACCTTGTCGATTGTTGCGTTGGCACAACGGGTCAGATGCATTTTGAGGGGTTTTATTTCCCCTTCAACCGCATTCCATTCCGCGGCGACGCCATCGGCCAAAGCCATCGTTGGCACAATCAGTGATGCCTTCGCAGGTGTCTTTAACTGGCGCTCATCCAGAAACACCGCATAGCCATCGCCATCTTCGCGCACCGAAACCACATCCCAAAACCGTTTATTCAGGGGGGTGTTCATGACCGCGCCCAGATCTGATCTAACGCCGCATCCAATTCGGTATATTCATCAATAATAATATCCGGCCCAGCCTTTTTCAGGCGCTCAACCGGATGATAGCCCCAGCTAACGCCGATCGTGGCAAAACCTGCCGCCTTGCCCATCTCAATATCAAATTCGGTATCGCCGATCATTACAGCACGCCCCGCCTCACAGCCAGTTTCATACAGCGCAGCTTCCAACATCCCCGGATGCGGTTTCGATGGATTTCCGTCCGCCGTCTGATGGGTCACAAAGAAATGGCCGATCTTGTGGGACGCATACGCATGATCCAACCCGCGCCGCGCTTTGCCCGTGGCCACCCCTAACAAAGTCTCGTCCTGCGCATGAAGGCGTTCCAACGCATCGCGCGCACCATCATACATAAGCGAGGTCGCCTCGCCGCCCTTTTCAGCCCGAAGCTGGATAAAGCTTTCCTTATACAGCTCGGCGGTATGGGCCGCCTCGGCCTCGGATAATTCCGGTGAAATCACCGACACCGCTTTTTCCAACGACAGCCCGATGATTGACAAGGTTTGCGCATCCGTCGGCGGCTGCTGCCCGTTTTTCGCAAACGCGCGGCGCATCGCCTCAAGGATAAATTCCTGACTGTCGATCAGCGTACCATCAACATCAAAAACAACCAGCCGCAGATCGCTCATTGATGGATCTCAAACGGATCTTTCGGGGCCCATTTCAGGTTCCAACTAAAGAAATCCCAGCTGCGTTGCATGTGATCCGATAAATCCGCCTCAAAGAACATTTCCTTGCCGGTTTTGGGGTGCTCAATTTTGATCGAGCGCGCATGCAGGTGCATTTTCTTGGAAATAACACCGCCCATTTGCGAGCCCCAGCCGTCGCCTTCATTCACCTGCGAACTGCCACCATATTTACCGTCACCGATAATCGGACAACCAATTTCCGCCAGATGTGCGCGCAGCTGATGGGTGCGCCCCGTAATCGGCGAAAGCCCCAGCCAAGTGGTGCGCTTGCCAACCGTCTCAATCACCACAAAATCCGTTGTGGCGCGTTTTGCGCCCGGTGTTTCGTCGATTTCCTTGGGAGGAATACAAACCATTTTTTCGCCCGCGCCGTGTGGCCCGTGGCCCGCCTGTTTCACCAGACCATAGCGAATGGTGCCAACCTGTTGTTCAGGATGTCCCGCGACCAACGCCCAGTAAATCTTTTGCGTGAACTTGTTACGGAACCCCATGGTAAGCCCCTTGGCCGCCTGCCCGTTACGCGCCAGCAACAAAATACCGGATGTGTCCTTATCAAGGCGATGCACCAGCTTTGGCTTGGCCTCTAAGCCGAAACGCAATGCCTCACACATGCCGTCAACATGGCGTGTTTGCCCAGATCCACCTTGCACCGCCAAACCCGCAGGTTTGTTCAGCACAATAATATCGTCATCCTTATAGATCACACAGCTTTGGATCATCCGCGCATCGGCATCCGAAACCTCGGTCCGCATGGCACGCTGTTTGGCCGCCTCATCCGGGGATGGCAGCGGCGGCACACGGACATCCTGCCCCTCAACCAACTTGGTCGAGGCTTTCACCCGCCCGCCTTCAACCCGAATTTCGCCCTTGCGACACATCTTTTCGATGCGCCCTTGCGGGATATGCGGGAAAATACGGCGAAACCAACGATCCAGCCGTTGATCATCACCGTCCGCGTCGACCGCTACATGTTGTACACCACTCATGATAATCCTCTCGCCACCATCATTCCAAGCGCCAATGCGCCAATCGCCAGCAGCACAGTGCCACCTATATATAGTCCAGCGGCACCCATGCGCCCCTGTTCAATCAGCTTCATCGCATCCAGCGAATAAGCCGAAAATGTCGTAAACCCACCCAGCATTCCGGTCATCAATAACGGCGCATAGCGCGCATCGGTTTTTTGCATCAACCAGATCGCAAAAACCCCCATTACAAATGACCCCGCCACATTCACAAACATAGTTCCATAAGGAAATGTCGCAAACATTCGCGTGATCGCCGTGACACTAAGATATCGTAATGAGGCCCCGATAGCCCCGCCAAGCGCCACCTGCAATAGAATAGGCATAAGTTTTCCTTTATTTATCCCGCTTCGACCTCAGCTTGGCGAAATAGTCAAGGCGCTTCTTCAATTCCCGTTCATGCCCGCGTTCCACCGGCAGATAATAAACGCCGCGTTTCATGCCGTCTGGGAAATAGTTCTGCCCGGAAAACCCATCCTCGGCATCATGGTCATATTGATACCCATCGCCAAACCCGTGTTCCTTCATCATCGCCGTCGGCGCGTTTAGAATATGCTTGGGCGGCGGTTCTGACCCTGTCTTCTTCGCCGCAATAACAGCTCCTTTATAGGCCGCATAAGACGCATTCGATTTTGGTGCCAACGCCAAATACATAACCGCCTGCCCCAAGGCCAACTCGCCCTCCGGCGATCCAAGACGCTCATAAGTCTGCCAAGCATCCAGACATAATCGTTGTGCATCAGGGTCAGCCAACCCGATATCCTCAACCGCCATCCGCGTGATCCGGCGCGCTAAATACCGAGGGTCCTCGCCCCCTGCCAACATCCGCGCAAACCAGTAAATTGCCGCATCAGGGTCCGAACCGCGAACCGATTTATGCAGCGCCGAGATCAGATTATAATGCTCTTCGCCCGACTTGTCGTATTTCGGGGCACGGCGGCTAAGGCGTTTCGACAGATCATCGCGATCCACCTTGCCTTTCCATGTAAACGCCTGCTCCAACAGGTTCAACAACGCCCGCCCATCACCATCTGACATCTCGATCAAGGCATCGCGGGCATCAGCGGTGATAGGCACAGCACGATCCAGTTCCTTTTCGGCGCGCTGGATCAACAGTTCCAAATCCACTGGCGACAACCGATCAAGGATCATCACCTGCGAGCGCGACAACAACGCCGAGTTCAACTCAAAACTAGGATTTTCCGTCGTCGCCCCGACCAGCAGAATGGTCCCATCCTCCATATGCGGTAAAAACCCGTCCTGCTGGGCCTTGTTAAAACGGTGAATCTCGTCGACAAACAGCAACGTCCCCTTGCCGTTCTGCCGCCGTATCTTAGCCGCCTCAAAAACCTTCCGCAAATCCGGCATACCGGTGAAAATCGCACTGATCTGCACAAATGTCAGCTCTGTTTCATCCGCCAAAAGCCGCGCAATTGTCGTCTTGCCAACGCCCGGCGGCCCCCACAGGATCAAGGATGACAGGTTCCCATGCAGCAACATCTGCCCCAGCGGCCCATCCGGCCCCAAGATATGTTCCTGCCCGATAACGTCCGCAACCGTTGCAGGCCGCAACCGATCCGCCAAAGGGCGTTGCGCGCTATCTGGATTGGAGGCAACATCAAAAAGGTCAGCCATTTTCGTTCCCTCCAGAACACCCAAACACGCGGTTTTTTTAAACTAAGCGCAGATCGCCGAAATGCCAAACGTCCCGTCAGAATTTGGTGTGACCGTCATACTAGCAACGCCTAGGCCGTGTGTATCACATTCCGGTACAACAATAAAATCACTGATCTCAGTTTCAGAGAAACTAGCGCCAGCCAACCCCGTCGCCACCATCTGTCCGTTAACTTCAGAGGAGGATATATTCGCCTCATTCTCGCCAATCGCGCCAGTTGTTGTTGCGCCACAAGCAGTTAGGCCAATAATTCCAGCCAGCAATACGTATTTATACATTATTTGTCTTTCCCAATTTAATCTCTTTGAACAACGGAACATATTTTAATTTGGGGTGCAAGATCAGACCGCTTGTGGCAGTGTCGCAGGGACCGTTTTATCATAAGGGACTGCTATGACTGACTTATTCAATGTTGCCTATACGATTGTTCTTGTTTCTGGGGGCAGTCGTGGCATTGGACTGTCAATGGCCGAGGCTTTTGCGGAACGTGGGGCGACGGTGGTGATAACGGGGCGGAGCGAGAGTTGTGATCATGCGCTTAGCTATCAGCGCTGTGATGTGGCTGATGAGGCGTCGATCAAGGCATGTGTCGCGGCGGTGATCGCCGAGCATGGGCGGATTGATACGTTGATCAATTGCGCGGGCGTCAACAAGCGGATGCCGGCGGTGGATTATACGGCCGACGAGTTTGACCAGATCATGAATATTAACCTTCGTGGAACTTTTCTGATGTCGCAAGCCGTTGGAAAACATATGATAAATCAGGGATCAGGCAATATTATTAATATCGATAGCCTGTCGACATATGGCGGCCTGACGCAAGTTGTGCCTTACGCGATGAGCAAATCCGGCATGTCGAGCATGACCCGTGGGCTCGCGCTAGAATGGGGGAAACATGGGGTGCGGGTCAATGGATTGGCACCCGGTTTTATCCTGACGGATTTGACGAAAAAACTGTGGTCGGACCCTAATATGCAGGCTTGGAACAAGACGATTACGCCGCTGGGGCGGATGGGGTCGGTGGATGATTTGATCGGCACGGCGCTGTTTTTGGCGTCCCCTGCGGCGGCCTATATGACGGGGCAAACCTTGCGGGTAGATGGCGGCGCGTCGGCAGGTATCAACTGGCCGATAGCAGGCGATTTCACGGTTGAGCTGGAGGAGTGAACCGCCAAAATAGCCGTATATAACGCGTATATAATGCGTATAGCATCTGTATATAACGTGTATTGCATGCGTATATAACGCGTATATACAAATTTGAGAGGGGTGAATTTGGGTGAAACCATCAAAATCGAGGGTTGCCGAATTCCCCCAATGCACAATATTCGAAATGAAGCGATGATGTAGGGTGCGTGGTTTCCACGCACCATTGCGACGTCACGGCAGACGGTGCGTGGAAACCACGCACCCTACGGAATACTAGTTTCGAGGATAACGAAAGTCGTTTGGCCTAGGTGTCATTTCAGCCAAGGTTTTTTCACTGGTTTCCCGCCGAACCGGATTTTTAAAAATAAGTAGCGGAATGATATCACCCAAGGCACCAACATCACCAGCCACGTTACCAACAGCAAACCAATATCGGCGTTAAATTTTCCAATCACGGTAACGAAAACTGTAAGGAAAACATGCTGCGTTATCATAAACCCAAAAATCAAAAGTACATTTGTTATATACAAATGCTGATCAAGTTGATCGTCGACAAACTTATCAAACCTAGCCAAATAGCCTGGATTGGATTTGCTACTCTCTTTTTCTGGATGAAATATTTTCATTCAAAACTCCACACCCTTTTGTGCTATCATAAAGAAGATACATGACCTCAATACAGCTTTGCAACTTTATATAAACGGTGCGTGGAGACCACGCACTCTACGGAAACTCAATCGTTTTTCTTTCTCTCAATCGACCCGGTTCCATCTCTTTCATCAATCCAAATCGTATAAAGTCTGTCAAAGTGATAAGTGCTTAACGACCCTCCCATATCTGCGCTAATGATTGTTCGACCGATTAGGCGCGAGTATTTATTTTTAGAAGATTGAATAAAGGTATCTTTCGGCAAACATGTTGGTTTCGCTTCGCCTTCAAATCTAAACACCAACTTCGAGCCTTCAACCGCGACGCTCGAGATTTTTTTGCCTATCTGACGGTGAAGCGGCTTGTGTTGATAAACCGAGTTCCAAACATTGTTAAGATAGCGAATTATGTCCAATCGAATATCCTCAAAACTCCACACCCTTCTGCGCCTTAACCCCTGACCTGAACGGATGTTTCACCAGTTCCATTTCGGTCACCAAGTCGGCGATCTCGATCAGTTCGGCGGCGGCGTTCCGGCCTGTTAGGACCACATGGGTCATGGCGGGTTTTTCTGTCGTTAGGAACGCAACCACCTCGGCCACATCAACATAGCCGTAGCGCAGCGCGATGTTGATTTCGTCTAGGAGGACCATGGAGTTGCGTTCGTCCAAGATCAGTTCTTTGGCTTTTGCCCATGCGGCTTGGGCCATTTCTATGTCGCGGGATTTGTCTTGGGTTTCCCATGTGAACCCCTCGCCCATTGCATAGAACGGGCAGAGGTCGGAAAAATGTTCGGTGATTAATTTCTTCTCGCCGCTTTCCATGCCGCCTTTGATGAATTGCACGACAGCGCAGGGTTGGCCCCAGGCTATATGCCGGAAGATCATACCAAACGCAGCCGAGGATTTGCCTTTGCCTTTGCCGGTATGGACCATGATCAGGCCTTTTTCCTCGGTCTTGGTCGCCATGATTTTATCGCGGGCGGCTTTCTTTTTGGCCATCTTCATGTTGTGGCGTTCGGTGTCGGCATTCTCGGTCATATTTTTTTGTCCTTTTTTACCAATCAAACGGTTTGATCGGGCCTTTGTCTAGGCGCCATGTGAAGCCGCCGGAATTTTCCAGTAGCGGGAAGTGTTGCGTGACCAACGGGTCGTGGCCGGGGATGACGAGGTCGCGGGTGCTGGCGAGGCGCTGGATCAGGTCAAACCCGTCTAGCAGTTGTTCGAGGTCGACGACAATCGGGAACGGGTTTTTCTTGATGAAATTTTCGTAATAATGGCTGGCGTCCGAGGCGAGGCACATCCATCCGGCAGCGGTTTTTACCCGTACGGCTTGTAATCCGCGCGAGTGGCCGCCAACCGCGTGGACGGTGACGCCGTTGGCGACTTGGCCGTCGCCGTCATAGAATTGAATGCGGCCGGAATAGACCTTTTTGACCATCTCGCAGACATGATCGACGGTGAACACTTGGCGCAGTGTATCGTGGCACATGCAGGGGCCGGTGGCGTAGGCCATTTCGGCGGCTTGCAGGTGGAATTTGGCGTTTGGGTAACGGTCAAGGCCGCCTGCGTGGTCGAAATGGAGGTGGGTGACGATGACATGTTCGATGGTTTCGGCGTTGGCGCCTGTGGAGGCGATGGCTAGAGCGGGGTCGCGGGCGATGGGGCGGTTGCGGCGTTTGGCCTCGGCCTCATCAAAACCGGTATCGACGATGATGGTTTGGGTGCCATTTTTTAGAACCCAGACGAAGTAATCCATCGGGTTCGGGCCGTCATGATCGTCGGCAAAGATGAAATTCTCGCGCCGTGTGCGTGATAGGTGGTCACCGTATTTAACGGCGTATACTTCCCAGATGTCGTCCATGTGTTCCTCCTGCTTGGGAGTTCACCTGTCGGGCGGCATATTGTCAAGATCAGGGCGTTGAAACAAAAAAGACAGGGCCCTAAGGTCCTGCCAAGTTAGGGGCGAAATTTGATGCTGGAATTATTCAGCGGCCACCATCTGATGCTGCGCGTCGGAACCAAAATGTTTGGCGTTCAGTTTCATTACCAGCCAGATCATCAGGAATTGTGAGGCAATCGCGATGGCGGTGATCACCCAGTAAGCCGTCGAGAATTTGTCGATTAGGTCAGTTGCAACCAGCCCTTTATTGACAAAGAAGTGCAGCATCACCGACAGGGCAACCCCGGGGCAAACCAGCGCATAGGAACCCGCAGATTTACCGGCACCACTGACGAAGCTTGCAAAATAATTCTGGCGACGCAGGACCATAATGCCAAGCATGGCAAATAGTACTTGGATCGACAGCATCGAGGTCAGGAACATGAATGTTTCAGGCGCGCTCGAATGCGCCCCGAAAACCACATGCAGACCGTGATCTTGGCGAAGGGTCAGGATGCTAAGAACGGTCACGATCGGGATGACGATCATCAAGGTTGGCGAGGCTTCTTTTGCCGCACCGAATTCCAGCATCGCACGGAAACCGAGGACCAAGGCAACACCGGCCAGAACCACGGCAGCGACGTAGAAGAACGTCGACAGGATCAGGCTTATGCCGACGGTCAGGGGAACGGTGCTCATGGCGGCGGGGGCGGATAGGCCGACGCCGATCATGGCGAACGCAAAGGCTGGCAAAAGCTGCGCGAAGGAGTTGTTTGATTTGCAGCAAAAACCGCCCTCGACCAGTACACGGCCAAGGAAATGACCGATGTTTTTAAAGGCGAGGTATCCGATGGCGGCAAAGGCAATCATCGCGGCCGGGAACAGGTATTCAACGACGCTCCAAAGGTTTGGCACGAAGACCAACCCAACGATGAACAAC
>CAZYMT010000068.1:0-14625 GCA_964649035.1 uncultured Rhodobacterales bacterium | reverse complement strand
CCATGCCCAACACCGCGCCTTCGCGAATAATGCAGCCCTCGACCACTTCGGAGCGCGCGCCGATAAAGCAGTTATCCTCAATGATTGTCGGGCCTGCCTGCATTGGTTCCAGAACGCCGCCAATGCCAACACCGCCAGAAAGATGCACGTTTTTGCCGATCTGGGCACACGACCCGACCGTCACCCACGCGTCAACCATCGTGCCCTCATCGACATAGGCGCCAAGGTTAACAAAGGATGGCATCAGCACCGCGCCGGGGGCAATATACGCTGAACGCCGGACAATTGAGCCGGGAACAGCGCGAAAACCTGCCGCCCGCCATTGATTTTCACCCCAGCCTTCAAATTTGCTTGGCACCTTGTCCCACCAGCCAGAATTGCCATTGCCACCGTCGATGATTTTCATGTCATTCAGGCGGAACGACAGCAGCACAGCCTTTTTCGCCCACTGGTTCACATGCCAATCGCCGCTGGAACGACGCTCGGCCACCCGCAAGGTTCCGGCGTCCAGCGCATTCATCGTGTCGTCAATCGCTTCGCGCACTTCGCCTTGCGTATTAACGGTGATTTGGTCGCGGTTTTCCCAAGCGGCCTCGATAGCGGTTTCTAGCTGAGCGTTCGACATTTGGTCCCCATAATTTGACTAGTCTTGTTCCCCTCAAGGCTATAGTGCGGAAGACAACTATAGGCAATGACAAGGAATTTAAGATGAGCAATTGGACCCGCAAACAAGATCGTTTTCCCGACGCACGCAAAGATATGGAAACCTCGGTTGAGGCTCCGGATACACCGCAAACCCGTGCCCCGACCTATCGTCTAGCCTTTGATGACCCCGATTTCCTGTGTCGCGACGAATTGCGCCCCGTGCGCTTGCAATTGGAATTGCTGAAAACCGAAATGGTGCTGGCCGAGAAGAAGATCGAAAGCACCGTAGTGCTGTTTGGCGGTGCACGCATTCCAGATCCAGTGAACAAGGCGGATGCGCGCACGAAAACCCTGTCCGATCTGTCCAAATACTACACCGAGGCCCGCAAATTCGCTGAACTTTGTACCCGCCATTCCAGCGATAACGAGCATCTGGATTATGTTGTTTGCACCGGCGGTGGACCTGGTGTGATGGAGGCCGGAAATCGCGGCGCGGCAGACGCAGGTGGGCAATCCATAAGCCTGAATATCGTGCTACCGCATGAGCAATCGCCAAATAAATACGCCACGCCGGAACTTTGTTTCAACTTCCACTATTTCGCCATCCGCAAGATGCATTTCCTAATGCGCGCCAAAGCCATCGCCGTTTTCCCCGGCGGTTTTGGAACAATGGACGAGCTGTTCGAGGCCCTGACCCTAATCCAAACCGGCCGCATGGAACCCCTTCCAATTCTGCTATTTGGCGAGGAATTCTGGCGTAAGATCATCAATTGGGAGGCTTTGGCCGACGCCGGAACCATCAGCGCCGACGACCTGAAATTGTTCAAATTTGTTGATACCGCCGAAGAAGCATGGCACGAGATCGAAAACTGGGGATAAGGCTGCTATGACCGATCACTATTCAGATGATGACGAGGCGCGGCGCAAGCATTTCAAACCAAAATGGTTCCTTGCACTACTACGCAGCGAACTTGGTTTAGGCGAGACCTTTTGGATTGGCGGCATAGGTGCTCCGCTCGTATCCATACCCATTTTCTTCTTTCTGATGCTTATTGTCGAAATCGTTTCGCCCGCATCGCGAGACTATTTTTTATTGGCAATAAACATAGTTATCGCACTGTATCTAACCGTACTTTTACGCGCTGTTGCCATCACCGCAATCAAAAACACAACAGCGGGCATTTGGCGTTGGGTGGCGATCATCTATTCAGCGCTGAATATGCTGGGAATATGGTATTATGTTTTGGTGCTGGCCAAAGCAATATGATACGCTGGTTTTGTGGATGCGGGCTTAATCCACCACCAGACATTCCTCATGGTTAATAACGATACTGGTTTTCCAGATCACTTCGATTTGGAAAACCAGTACAACCTCAAATAGCGGCAGTGTTTTATTTCGAACGATTTGGCATCCGCGAGCGACGAAGGGCAGCCATGTCTTCGGGAATATCCCGCCTTGCCGCCTCCTTGGACTGTTTCTCCAACACAATCTGGTGCGCGCGATCTTCATAGCTAAGGGCAGCACCAGCACACTGCAAACAGAACAACCAGACAGATAAGATGATCGCACCAAACACGATCGCGACATGGGCCAGCGTAATTGACATCTCGCGTTCTGCAAGAGCAAAGACGATGATCCCATTCAGCGCGTTTGACAGCATGTTGGTCAATCCAATAAATTGAAACGCATCGCCCGCGAAGGGGATTGCCAAAGCAGAAATCGCGGTGATCATAAGCATCAACAGCATCATTGTAATAAACTTCTCGCCGAAGCCGTCCAGCAAACCGTGTAAACTTCCACGGGGACTACGCCCGACTGCAAAATTTGCTAACGCCGGAAGTATTGCGGCACGTAGCGCCATAACTACAATACTGCTTAATACTGTAAAGACAGTCAACGTGCCAAAAGCAACGCTTCTAGACAGGATCGCCACAGGATCGGTAATCTTCTCGCCACCTACTGCCTCCGCGGATCCAACACCGTTTTGCACTAAAGCGTAAGCAACAGCAGCAAGGGCTGCAGAGAAGAAGAAAACAATAATCCCCTCGAAAATTCCAAAGCCGATGGAGCCTTTGAGCAGCCGTTTTGACGACGTATTGGTTTCGATACCGAGAGCCTGTAGGCCAATGCGAGTGCCAATAAGGTAAGGATGCACGGATAAAATACACGAAACCGCGATCGCTATCGGGGTTAATATAAGCAGCCCCAAAAGTCCAAGTATGGGGACCGTGGCTAGCAATGAAAGTGACCCGATAAGTGGGATTAATGAAATCGCTATGTAGAACACTGCCCATAAGGGCAGAACCAACAAGAAACGCCAAAGGATTGAAAAGGATAGTGGGAGTGTTCTGAGCAAAAATATAGGTTGATCTAACAAGGGCAAATACCTTTCAGTCATTAAAATGAAATTGCTAAGTTTGAAGGAGAGTGGGCCTACCGATTTTGGTGGCCTAAATAAATTTAAGAACGCAAAAATATTGCGTTTGAGAATATTAGTTCAAACTTTTCATAAACTTACATATGGGAACGCGGAGGGCAGAATTCAAGATCGCGGCCTAGAAGTCGACTAATTTTGAGTAAAACGAATTTCAGACCCTGTAATATTACTTATCATTCCACCCACATTTATGGCATTGTAAATTGATCTGGGCGGACGTGCAGCATTGTCAACATTGCGGCAAACCCAGTTTCTATCCTCAAGGGACCGTAACGACTGCGATAATGCGCGATCGGTAATCGGCCCTAGATTTCGTCGGATATCATTGAAGTGGCTTTTGGTGTGAAGCGACGTCAGAACGGGCAAGGTCCATGACCGACGAAGCAAGTCTTGATTTTCCGCGCCAGCGACGCCTTGAATTTTGTTTGCGAGCGCTGCAGCTGTTATCCCAATCGGTGTAAGACGAAATTCTGGCCTAAGCGGATGGCCATGACCGGGGTTTCGCTCCAGCAGTCCAATCTTGATAAGATGATCCATACTTTGCGCAAAGGCCGTCCGACTGGCCCCGGTAGCGGCCAATAGTGTCGCTTGCCGCCCGGGGACTCCGTCATGCAGGTTCGACAGGATTGGCAATGCCCAAGCCCTCGATGTGATGTTGACAAATGCTTTAATGTCCATAATGTATAGTTACTTTATTTAGAATCAAAAGGAAAGACCATGTCGTTAATTTTGTTAGAAAATACCATTAATATCGCAATGTCGGTCCAAGATAGGCATTTAAGTGCCACATGGTACGAAAACATGCTTGGATTTAAGACCATTTATCACGCGGATGAGGCAGGCTGGTCGGAACTGCAAACTAAGACGGAAGGCGTGACAATCGGCCTTGGCGAACACACCAAGCCTGTGCCTGGGAACTGTGTTCCGGTTTTTGGAATCAAGGATCTGGATACCGCCCGTCGCAAACTGGAACAAGCCAATGTGAAATTTGACGGCGAGACAGATGTTGTTGAGGGCATGGTTAAGACTGCAACATTTTACGACCCAGACGGGAATGCTCTTATGCTCGCCGAAGATTTGACGGGAGGGGCGTGAATATGCGGATGTTATTCAAGGCCTCAATGGTTTTCCTAGCAATGACAGGTATTGCTTCGGCGGAACCCTTCACTGAAATCACGGTTGGTATCCCTGTGTCGTCCTTGGCTGAAGCAGAAGCATGGTATATCAACTTTCTTGGCGCAAATACCGAAATAATCCGGCCTGCCCCGGGTATCGTTGAATTCAAGGCAGCGGATGGTGTTTGGCTGCAAATATTTGAGACCGATGAACAACAATCATCGGGTGCTATCATTAGATTTTTGGTGGAGGATATGTCAGCCGCTCAAACCGCACGCGCCGAACTTGGCATTGATACTGGCGAGGCGATCGGAATACCGGATGTCGTGACATTCTCTGAATTCACCGATCCGTTCGGGAATGCGCTGGGGTTATATGCTTTGCCGTAGCCTTACAAAACTCTCAACCGACATGACCGCGCCGCGGCATCTGCCCAATCGAATTCAACGCAAAATTTCACCGAAACAAACCAGATATCCGACCCTCGCAACCAAGGTTAGTCGACCACCAAATATTCCTCGATAATCGTGCGTTGAAAGGCGTTAAAATTATCGTCAGCGATTAACGTCAGGCGGGTTTGACCTGTATCATCTAGCCAAACCGAAATCCCCTCAAAATTCGACAAGTTTCCGGCGCGCGATTGATATAGGGTTTCATCATCCTGTAACCCGTCCGCAATTGTAAATCGACGAATACGGACATGAAATCCGCGCAACAAGCTGGCCCCTCGTTCAAGAACATATAGCCGCCCGTCCGGCCCAACATCGGCACCCGCAATCAAAAAATCGTCGCTGCGGGCAATTTCCGCGAAACGTGTCCATTCAGCACCGTCAAACTGATAGACCGGAAAGGGACGGGTAAGCGTGCCGGAGCGTTCGGGGATGGTGTAGATATTTCCGCTTCGATCAATGGCCAAAGCCTCCATCCCTGAATTGCGCTGAAGGGTGGCGAAATCAGGATGTTTTGGCAAAAATTCCGCCGCGGCAAATTTGTCGGAATGGCGCATGATCCGGTGATTACCCTCAAACGACACGTATATCGCGCCGTCAGGTCCAATCGCCAAGCCTTCAGCATCGGTGTTCAATCCGTCTAGCGGGGTGCCTTTGCTGTCCAGAATGGCGGTATGATCATCCAGATGAACCTCGACCAATTCGCCATTCTCGCGCTTTATCTCGCCCCAAAAGAAATTACCCCGATCCGTGATCGCGAGGAACCGGCCATCAGCAAAAACCTCGATCCCCGAGAAACCACCGAAGGAGCTCAGGTTTTCCTGTTCCCAAACCAAGCGCCCTGCTGGCACCAGATCAGCAAGCGCGGTTAGCGGCAAAAATAGAAAAATAGCCAACAAACGCGTCATTGGGATTGCAACACACCTTCGCATTGTGCGGGCAAATCAGCCATCACCAGTTCCGGTTTGGGAATGATTGGCGGGGCGTTTGGATCGGGCGGCGCAAGCGCCTCGGTCACCCACCATGTCACGTCACCGCACCCGTCACCTGCTGGCGGCGGGGCTTGTTCAACGCAATTCGCCGACCCGCTGGGGCAGTTCAGACGGATATGGAAATGTTCCGTATGCCCCCACCAAGGGCGTAATTTTCGTAAGAACAGTTTATCGGCAGCGGATGCTTGCGCGCACATTTGCAACTTGATCGCACCAGACACAAATATTCGTGCCAATGCCGGATCTTTCAGCGCCGCCATGATCACATGATAATGCGCGTCTGACCAGTTGCCATTGGTCGAGCGTTTGTCGCCAGACACCACCGAGATCGAAGATAAATTCTCCCGCTCAGATCGCGAGAGGTCGATGCGATCCGGCGGCAACATCCAGATATCCGCGTCCAGCCCGATCTGGTGCGACGCATGCCCCGTCAACATCGGCCCACCACGGGGTTGGCTCATGTCGCCGAAATACAGCCCAGCCCAACCAGCATCAACCGCGCTGGCACTCAGCCTTTGCAAAAACGCCACCGTATCAGGATGCCCCCAATTTCGGTTACGTGACAAGCGCATCGCTTGCCATGTTGGTCCGGTTTCCGCCAATTGCACCGCCCCCGCCATACAGCCCTTGGCATAGGATCCAACGGCAGCTGGGGATTGGGCGCTTGGCCCGTCCACATGGCCAAAATATTCCTTTGCAATTGTTTCAGCCGAAGCACTCGACGCCATCATAAATGCACAGAATATCGCGATTTTCATTTAAGTCTCCGGTTCAGTTTTTACCCATCTCAAAATTATCAGACCGATTACAAATAACCCGATAACGGGTGAGACACCCAGTTGCTGGCTATCAAACAACCATGTAGCAATTGCAATTAGGAACGGGCCAATAAACGCGGTAGCTTTTCCAGATAGCGCATAAAGCCCAAACGCTTCAGTCATCGGAATTTTACCTTCGGCTTGGTATATAAGCAACGTTCTACTCGCCGCTTGCAAACTACCGCTTGCGGCACCCAGAATGCCACCGCAAATATAGAATATTATGTCTGGGAGATTTGATCCAGCTTCAACAGATACGAATAGAATTGCGTCCCTGGAGGTCGAAATTGTAATGGTACCAACAATCGCGAGTGCAACGATCGAAACCACAACAACTGGTTTCGGGCCGTGTTTTTTATCCATCAAACCACCATACCACGCACCAACTGCGCCAGTGATCGCCGCAATAATTCCGAATATACCGAGCTCAAACGCTCCCCAGCCCAACACTCCATCTGCATAAATTCCTCCAAATGCAAACAGAGCAATCATTGCGTCACGATAAATCATACTACTCGCAAGATATGCCATCAAACTTCGATGGCTCTTTACCTTTCCAAACGTAACCTTCAAACCACTCCACGCCTCCGAAAATACTCTTTTGGGAACAGTTTTTTTCTTCGTATCCGGCGTCCAAAGGAACAGTGGAATGACAAAAATGGCAAACCATATCGCGGACATAGGGCCAGTCGCACGCGCTGGTTCACCTTTTTCCGGATCCAACCCCAGAATGGGATCTATTCCAAGCAATGTAGTCTCTGATCCCGGAGAAGGTGCCATTAACAATAACACAATAAATAGTGGAATTATTCCACCCAGATATCCAAATCCCCACCCCGCTCCCGAAACTTTGCCTGTTTCAGAACGCGGCACAAGATCAGGAAGCATTGCATTAGCAAAAATCAGCATATATTCCGCGCCGATAAAAGCCACGCCAAACGCAACCAATATCCAAATGGGGTTTTCCATTCCTGGTGCGCCCCACCACAGAGAGGTACATCCAATCAAGAAAGGGAACATAAAAAAGAAAATCCATGGCTTGCGCGGCCCAATTCGATCAGCGACCGCGCCAAGAAACGGTGCTGTCAGCGCAATAATCAACGATGCAACGGTAATAGTATTTGCCCATATCACCTGCCCCTGTTTTGGATCAGACGAAACAAAATCGTAAAAATACGGCGCAAAAATGAAGGTTACTATTAGCGTGTTAAACGGCTGACTAGCCCAGTCAAACAGCATCCAACCCCAAATACCTTTGCGACTTGCATATTGCTGGCCCATAATAATCCCCTCGTTTTCGCCGATAAGACTTTCTTGCACAAAAATACGCAAGGGAAACTTTACCTTTCCGTGCCAGCCCTCTAGTTTAACGGTAATATAAATCGGGAGGATAACATGTTTCGCTGGGGTATTATTTCAACGGCCGGTATCGGCCAAGGGGCGGTTATTCCGGCCATTTTAGATTCAGATAACGGCGTGGTGCAGGCCATTGCCAGCCGTAATGCCGATAAAGCACGCGCGGTTGCTGATCGTTTCGGCGTACCACTGTCCTTCGGCTCTTACGAGGAACTCCTCGCCAGCGACCTGATCGACGGGGTTTATATTCCGCTGCCAACATCCCAACATATCGAATGGGCGATCAAGGCGGCCGAGGCTGGCAAACATGTTCTGTGCGAAAAACCCATCTCGCTAAACGCCGGTGAAATCGATGCAGTAATCGCCGCACGCGATAAACACGGCGTTGTGATTTCCGAGGCCTTCATGGTCACCTATCACCCGCAATGGCTAAAGGTTCGCGACTTGATCGCCGGCGGCGCGATTGGCCCTGTCCGCATGGTTCAAGGGGCTTTCACCTATTTCAACATGGACGGCGATAATATGCGTAATATTGTCGAACTTGGCGGCGGGGCCCTGCCCGATATCGGCGTTTACCCAACCGTCGTCACCCGCTTCGCCACAGGGGCCGAAGCCCAACGTGTTTCCGCCACGGTGCGCCGCGATCCGAATTTTGGCACTGACGTATTTTCCAACATCCGCGCAGATTTTGGCGAGTTTGAGTTGAGCTTTTATGTCTCGACGCAAATGGCCCTGCGCCAGCATATGGTTTTCCACGGTGAAAAAGGCCGGATCGAGGTCAGCGCCCCTTTCAACGCCGACAAATTTGGTGCTCCAAAAATTAGCCTGCATAACCAAGGCAACTCCGAAATCCAGGAATTCCGCTTTGTTGGGCCAAACCAATACCGCCTGCAATCCGAAAGCTTTGTACGTCACACCCAAGGCAATGGTGACCCAATCTTCACGTTAGAAGATTCCGTCAACAACCAACGCCTGATCGACGGGATCTACAAAGCTGGCGAAAGCGGGAATTGGGAAATCGTCTGATCATTCCTCATAGTTAATGGAATGCGTTTGGTCAGCACTGACAGCTTGCGCCCCGCGAATACCGATATAAATCGGAATGTCGCGGGCGCAGCGAAATGTGCGCGCCGCCAGATGAGCAACCTGACGAGCCAACTGGTTCGCATTGGCATTTGCCGCCGGATCGACATAGGCCACATGGCACGAGGTCCGCTCAGCAATTGGAATGTTCGGGTTGGCAACGCTCGACACAACTAAAACCTCTTTACCTTGCGTTTTACCTTCGGCATCTTCGCTGGCGGCAGTCCATCGCAGGATCGTCGCGTAAGCTACGCCATTCTCGATCCGCCACTCCAAAACATCGTTTAGCTGATTAGCCCCCGAAAATTCGTCCAGCCAAATATTGCGGTTTGTAAGCTCGCCAAAAACGACGGCCAAACGCTGGTCATCTTTGACTATGTAGACGGGATACCCTTTGTAACCAACACATGTTGCGGTAACACCGTTGCGGTCTGGCTCAGACCATATGCAGTCATTATCCAGATCAAGCGAAGTATAAATACTGATCACATCCTGCGCGGTCGCCGACATTGACCAGGAAATCAACACGGACAAGGAAAATGCGGTAATTCGTCTAAACATCATGCCGTCCTATCGTTAACGGGCGAAATTAGGTGTGGTCATTCCTCATAGTCAATCGAGTGCCAGCCACCCCCGCTTGGTATTTGGGGCCCAAGCGCCCCGATATAGATCGGAATATCAATACCGCACCGAAAAGTCCTGGCAGCCAGATGTGCTGCTTGGCGCGCCAATTGGTTCGCGTTTTCGTTAACTGTTGGATCGATATATGCCACATGGCAGGATGTCCGTTCACCAAGAGGTTTATCAAGGTCGGCCACGCTGGAAACAACCAAAACATCCTTTTCGAACATATCGCCTTCATCGTCGATGGTGCTAACAAACCAACGCAATATCGTTGCGTAGGCTTTGCCATTCTCGACACGCCATTCCAGAACATCATTCACTGAATTGAACCCCATAAACCCGTTGAACCATTCCGCTCCTTCAGGCAGTTCACCGAAGGTCACAAACATACGTAGGTCCCCCTCAGCGACAAACACCGGATAATCTTCGTATCCAGTACAAAATGCACCAAAACCATCCGAGTCTGTATCGTCCCAATCGCAGTCATCGTCCATATTCAGTGTGGTATAAACACTAATCACATCTTGGGCGCTTACGGATATTGGCCACAAAATGGGAAAGGACAATAATAATGTGGCAATTCGTAAAAACATAATGGTTTCCTGTTGCAGAATGATAAACAATGCGAATATCACTAGGCTAATCCGAGCAAGCCTCAAAATCTAGGTCCCTTAGCTCAACTGGATAGAGCACCTGCCTTCTAAGCAGGGGGTTGCAGGTTCGAGTCCTGCAGGGATCACCATCCGTAATTATACCTTAAGATTTTCGCGTTAGCGTTGTGTTTCATGCCAACGTCCCGGAATTTCGATGCCCAAAATAATGATTACCTACGAGTATTTGCGATTTCGGCTGGTCTCGGCGCTACTGATAATGGCTGCCGCAATTGGCATCGCTTATGTAGTCACGAGCAGCGCCTTCGACAACGTCATTGCCAAGGTCGAAACCGTCGTAGTTTTCGACGAGGTTTTGACTAGAATTATCGAAAACGTTATTTTCCTCGACGGGATCAGGCATCAAGACGATCGCAGCTCGGTCGAACCACTTCGCAGCAAACTCTGCCATTCTGCAAGAATGCTTGAAAATGCTATTGCTGCAATAAATATAAGACGAACAAACGGCACAATGAGCCCGGAAGTGCAGGAGCTCCTTGAAAATCCGACGCTCGACTCCCTTGGCTTGTTGGACGAATTTCTTTTTATATCAACGACATTGGCCAAGCCAGACGCCCCAACCGGGGACAGGGCCACACGGCTGGTTGACACAGCTCAATCGATCACCGACCAGATATTGCCGATACTGCGGCGCCTTAACGCGCTTGAACTTCTGGATCTCAGCCAAACCAATACCAGAATGCGGGGTTGGATTAATATTCTCGTTGTCATCATGTTGGGTATCCTTCTGGTAATTGGCAAATTTGTGTTTCAACCGATGGAAAAAGCCATCCTTGATTCCGATAAAGAAATTCGTGACAAACGAAAACTGGCGGAGGCTGCCTCCATCGCGAAATCTGATTTCCTGTCATCAATGAGCCACGAAATTCGCACACCGATGAACGGGGTGTTGGGGATGGCGGAAGTTTTACAAAACACCCCACTCCAACCCGATCAACATCAAATGGTCGATGTCATTCGTGATTCTGGTCGTGACTTGATGGTTATCATCGAGGATATTCTGGATTTCTCCAAGATTGAGGCAAACAAACTGGTGCTGGCAGATCGCCCGTTCGGGCTGCGACCGATTCTAGATCACCTCCATCAACTGCTCGGCCCGATGGCCGCGAAAAAGGGAGTGACGTTTCACTGCGAAATTTCCGACACACTCGAAAAATTCCATTTTGGGGATAAGGGGCGGGTACAGCAAATTCTGACCAATCTCATCGGTAACGCCATCAAATTTACAGATAGCGGCAGCGTCACGATATCGATCACCGCTGATCCGCCATTCAAAGATACACAAAACATCACGATGTCCGTAACCGATACTGGAATCGGGATCGAGGACAAACATCTTGAACAAATATTCGAGCAATTTGAACAAGCCGATAACACATCAACCCGTCGATTTGGCGGCACGGGGCTGGGTTTGGCCATCAGTTCGCGGCTGGCAGATGCGATGGGCGGAAATATTTCGGTGAATAGTACGTTCGGGCAGGGTGCAACATTTACATTTTCCGTATCCCTACGCTTGCACGCCCAAGGCCCATCCTCGGCACAAACAATATTACATCCAAAGGGTGCAACAAAATTCTATCAAACATAAAAGGACAACAATTATGAAATGGATAATTACCACAGCAGTTCTCATCGCGTCCACAGCCTCGGCAGAACCTTTGCGGATCTTGAATTGGGCGGATTATATCGACATTGCGCTTATTGATGAATTTCAGACAGAAACCGGAATTACGATTGCCTATGATACCTATGATAATGCCGAAGCCGTAGAGGCCAAATTAATGGCTGGTGGCTCTAATTATGACCTTGTGGTTATTTCCTCCGAATATTTGGAGCGGTTGATTTCATCGGAAAAAATCATCGGAATTGACCCTGCAAAGTTGGCTAATTTTGACAATCTTTGGGCTGACATAATTACGCGGGTCAACGCCTTTGATCACGGCGGGAACCATGCCATTCCTTATTTATGGGGCACATCGGGTTTAGGCTATGACGCGACTAAAATACTGGACCGCATGCCAGACGCCCCACTGGACAGCTGGTCACTGCTATTTGATCCAGAAATCGTTGCACATTTTGCCGATTGCGGTGTCTCGGTCATCGACACCCCCGAGGAAATGCTGGCGATTGCGCTCACCTATCTCGGCCACGACCCCAATTCCCATGACGAGGCTGAAATTGAGGCGGCGTTGCACGCCATCGGAAAAATCCTGCCTTATGTCGCAACCGTTAACGCAGAACAATACGACGATCTGGCCGCTGGCGATGTCTGTCTGGCACTCGTATGGTCAGGTGATGCGCTAGCCGCTGCCGAGGATGCAGTAGAGGGGGTTGAAATCAGCTATACAATTCCCGTGGAAGGTGCCCCAATCTGGTTTGATCTTTTTGTTATGCCAAGTGATGCCGTAAACATTGATCAAGCGCATGTTTTTCTTGACTATATGTTACGGCCAGATGTTATCGCCCGCGCTACAAACCTGCTATGGTATCCAAATGCCAATGCTGCCGCGACCGAATTGGTTGATGAAGAAATCCTGAATGACCCCACAATCTACCCAACGCCTGAAATACTGGAACGCCTTTTCCCTGTCGAGGCCCGCCCGCCCGTTGAAAAGAGCAACATTGCGCGGGCCTGGCGACGATTGAGGTTGGGTTTGTGAATTAAATCAATGGCTAGCGTATAAAAAATCGATCTGTCTATTGAAACTTCTCTCACGGCACCTATGTCGTTCAAATGAATGTGAAGCGTATTTACTTTATAGGTGAAAACTTGTTTTTGTATGCTTGACTGTCATATGCTGGTCCGATACATGCTCGCGTGAATTATAGTTTTTATAGATCGAGTCACCTAAATGAATGTGAAAACGCTCTGCCTTGCGATCCTCTATGATGGCGACGTCACCGGATATGACATCCGGAAAATGGCCGCCGAAGGAGAATACGGATATTTTGTCGAAGCCAGCTTCGGAGCAATTTATCCTGCGCTGGCTAAACTTGAGGCCGATGGCCACGTTTCCAGTCGGATAGAACAGCAAGACGGCAAACCCGCGAAAAAGATTTATCGCATAACGGATACAGGTCGCGCCGAATTTCAAAATGAGCTTTTTGAATCTCTTACGACCGATGTTTTCCGTAGCGAGTTCCTGCTTTTCGCCCGCTTCGCATATCTGCTGCCCGAAGAATTGGTTCAAAACAGAATTGACGGGCAAATGGCGGATTTCGATGACCAGTTGGCCCATATCGAAAAATTGCGAAAAGACAATGACCATCCTGGTGAAAACTGGGTGCTAAATCACGGGTGCTGCTGTTTGACCGCCGCTCGTGACCACCTCATCAAACATTCCTCTAAACTACTGGCCATGGCGAAACCAGCCGCCGATGCAGCTGAATAGAAAGACCTGAAAATGCGTAAATTTACTTCCTTGGGCATCGCGCTCCTCCTGTTAGTGGTTGTTGGCGCTTGGCTTAGCACTGGCGTACTTGTACGTGGCGGCATCGGGCCAGAAGACGGCGAAATGACAGTGACCGCCGCATTGGAACCTGATGGTGGAACCCTGACCAGCATGGTTGAAGCAAGCGGGATGGGGGTCGAGGAACATCATGAAGAAGCTGCCGAAAACCCGGCGCTGTCGATCGCCGAGCGTTCAGAAATAATCGCGGAAAAAACTGGTGACATTCGTTCCGTTCGCGTCGAGCGCTTCAACATTCGGCCAATGAGCCTTCAGGTTAAGTTACGCGGCCATACCGAAGCCACAGCATCTTTGGGTGCCGTCGCCGAAACTAGTGGCTTGGTCATGACAATTGATGTTGAAATCGGCGATATGGTCGAAAAAGGGGACCTAATCTGCACGATTGATCGTGGGACGCGCCAAGCTGCCGTTGCGCAGGCGAATGCTGCCATCGCACAAGCGAATGCTGGATTAGCACAAGCGCAAACAGATTTTAATACAAATAGAAGCCTACGGGAACGCGGCTTAGCCTCCGTCAACAGTGCAGAAACATTCGAAGCAGCCTTACGCGCGGCACAAGCCGGCGTCGAAACTGCGGCTGCCTCGCTTACCAATGCCGAGGCTGAGCTGGCCAGAACCGAAGTTCACGCAGCAAATAGTGGCGTAATCCAAAAACCGATGGCTGAAGTTGGCGATTTGGCGAACCCAGGGACATCATGCGCAGCCATAATCCAGCTTGATCCAATGGTGTTTGCCGGAACCATCCCACAAGCGCGGATTAATCTTGCACGCTTGGGAATGTCCGCCGATATCATGACGATCAACGGGCAAACAGCCGAAGGCGAAGTTAGCTATATCTCGGTTAGCGCTCAACAATCCACGCGAACTTTTGATGTCGAAATAGAATTCCCGAACCCGGGTGGAAAAATATTTGCGGGCCTAACCGCAGAAGCAACGGTCGATATGGGCACAATCCCTGCACAT
>CAZYMT010000067.1:0-14967 GCA_964649035.1 uncultured Rhodobacterales bacterium | reverse complement strand
TAAATTCGCCTATTTGGAAAAAATCAAACTATGCTCAATAACTTGACGATACCCCCCGAATGCCTTACCAAGCGTGCCTTCGATCAAGGTTATCCGATCAGAAACGCCATCACGTTCGGCAATTCCACCACCGCGCGGGCCGTACATTCCGACAGCGTGAACCTCGTCCAGATAGGTCATGGCGCCGTGTTTTTCGGCCACGTCACATATTTCTGCGATTGGTGCAATGTCGCCATCCATTGAATAGACGCTTTCAAAGGCAACGATTTTTGCGGCGTTTGGGTCACATTCGGAAAGCTTGCGATCCAAATCTTCAACGTCATTATGTTTCCAGATTTTCTTGTCGGCTTTGGAATGGCGAATACCCTCGATCATGGAGGCGTGGTTAGATGCGTCCGACAGGATCACAGCATTTGGCAGTCGCGCGCCCAAGGTTGAAAGCGTCGCCCAGTTGGAAACATAGCCGGACGTGAACAGCAAAGCGGATTCCTTGCCGTGCAAATCCGCCAATTCTTGTTCCAGCAAAATATGGTCATGGGTGTTGCCCGAAATATTACGCGTGCCGCCAGCACCCGCGCCACAGCGATCAACAGCTTCTTTAATCGCCTCGGTCACGACAGGGTTTTGCCCCATGCCCAGATAGTCATTTGAACACCAAACCGTAACCTCGCGCTTTCCATCTTTATGATGGTTGTCAGCACGCGGGAACGCCCCATTTTTGCGCTCTAGCTCAGCAAAAATTCGATAGTTGCCCTCAGCGCGGAGCTCATCGAGCTGATCGATAAAAATCTGGTTATAATCCACGTAATTTTCCTTATTCGCCTGTGGCTTCATGTACTAATTCATCCAAAAGCGCTTGAACTTCTTGCATTTCGCCTGCGGGTTGGTTTCGGTAGCCAATAGCAACTTTACCATCTTTTTCAGTAACAAAAATAGCGTAGGGGCAGTGAGCGATATTTAATGGATTAACTTCCATCATTTTTCGCGACAAAACCGCCGAACAAAAAAGGAAAATGTCGGCGGCTTCGAATATCTCGACATCGCTACCAACATCTGCGCCCGTACGGTTTAGCATTTCACCTGTATGGCTGACATAATCAATGACCAAACCCCGATCGAGGATTGCACTTTCGACACCAAATGTTGCATCGTCGAAACTGCCATCAAACGCATAGACGGTTGCCTGTTCCTGTGAAAAGGCTGTCGTTGCTGCGGCGCTTATCATAAGGGCAAATATTGCTGGTTTCATTGAACGTTCTCCAAATATTTGGTTGGTATAATGGGTCAAAACTGCCAAGCGCTTTGACCCATGTCAATTTATTCCGAAACGCTTTGTAGATAGGCGATGACGGCGGCGATGTCTTCCTCTTTGCGTAAACCGTTAAACGTCATTCTTGTTCCGCGCATATAATCACGTGGTTTGGTCAAAAATGCCGTCAGTTCCTCGGGTGTCCAGATCAGTCCAGCCTCGCCGGCTTCGCTCATTGGGCCGGAATACCTGAAATCTTCGGTTTGGGCGGCAAGGGTGCCGACAATTCCCGTCAAAATAGGTCCGGTCCGGTTTCTTGCCCCTTCGCCAATTTGATGGCAAGCCTTACATTTCTTGAACACCTTTTCGCCAGCGGCAATCAGTTCAGGATCAACTATTACCACCACTTCCTCGATAACAACTTCTTCGCTGCCTTCCTCATTAGGTGTCACGTCCAGCACTTGCGCGTTCATGGTGATATGCACGTCTTCCTTACAATCACTCATACAGGCTTCGCGATTGGTGAATATCGGACTTTCCTCGCGGTCATCCATATAGAAACCATCGGCATTCGGCATTTTTATCTCTAGGAAATTCTCGTTGGAAAGAACAAAATCCTCGTCATCAACAATATCGTTCATATACAGCAGATACGCGGTGATGGCGTAGATATCGTCGTCCGAAATCGACCGAGCGTTGCCAAATGGCATTGCGCGATGGATGTAATCCCAAACGGTAGATAAATAGGGCCAATAGGACCCGATGGTTTTAACGGGGCGGTCGCTTTCTAAACTGCCCTGCCCGCCAGCCAATACGGGCCACCGATCAACACCTTCGCCAAAATCACCATGACAGACGGCGCATTGTTCAACAAAAACCTCTTCGCCATCAAGAACCGAGCCCGAGCCAACCGGCAATCCTTGCCCATCGGGGCGAATATCCGTGTTCCACGCCGCGACTTCATCAGCTGTTGCAGCCCGACCCAAACCTAACGATTGGGCATTTGCCATTTCAGCGACAAACAACGCCGCAGTTACGAGTATAAGAGACTTAGGAAACTTCAACATTTTCGGTAATCCCTTCTTCGTTAACGGCCCAAGTTTGAATTCCGTTATTGTGATAAATTGAATTTGTTCCCCGCACCTCGCGAAGCGCGTTTTTTGTGGGCTGCACATACCCAGTTGAATCATGCGCGCGGCTTTGCAGCAGCAACGGCGATCCATCCCAGTCGAATTCATAATAGAAACGGTGCAGGGATTTCGGCAGGCTTGGCCCATCCATGCGGGCCTCATGCCAGTTTGCACCCCCATCAATTGATACGTCCACACGCGGGATTGTGCCGCGACCGGACCATGCAATGCCCGTCAGCACAGTTGCCCCCGGTCCGTGGGTGATCGGGGATTGCGGGCTTGGGCTGGTGATGACAGATTTTGCATCCATCACCCATGTGAACGAACGCGCACGTCCATCCGCCAACAGGTCGGTGTATTTCGAAGTCTCTTCGCGGTGTTGCCACGGTTGATCGCCGATTTCCAAACGCCGCAACCATTTGATCCACATGTTGCCTTCCCAACCGGGGACAACAAGGCGAACCGGATATCCCTGTTCAGGGCGCAACGCCTCGCCGTTCATTTTGAACGCAACCAGACAATCATCAAGCGCCTTATCCAACGGGATTGAACGGGTCATGCCGGACGCATCCGCACCTTCGGCCAGCAACCATTTACCTTCGGTTTTGATCCCAGCCTCGTTCAGAATGTGGCTGAGTTTCACGCCAGTATACATGACATTATGGATCATTCCGTGCGTAAACTGGACACCATTTAGCTGCGAACCGCGCCATTCCATGCCGGAATTCGCCGCACATTCCAGAAAATACACATGATTTTCACGGGGAAAACGTTCTAAATCCTCAAGCGTGAAAACCAGCTCCTTCTCAACCAACCCGTTGATCATCAATCGGTATTTTGCCGGATCAAGCTCGGCGATACCACCGTGATGGCGTTCAAAACACACGCCGCTTGGCGTGATAATCCCGTCCAGATCATGGATCGGCGTAAAGTTGATCGAGCTGATCGGATCAGCCGTCAACCAAGGAACACTGCGCCGCTTTACTTCGGTTTCGAATGCAGATGGATATCCATAAGGGCGAGCATCAACACCCGGCCCCAATCTTTGCGTCCATGGTTGCACGTCAATGATGGCTGGATCGCCTTCTGCCTTGGCAGTTCCAGCAACAGCCATCGCCCCCCCCGCCGCGAGGGAGGTACTCAAGAATTTGCGGCGAGAGGGTGAGAGTTTATCGGTTTTATTCGTCATTTAATTTGCCCTTAATGATCATATGCCGACGACTTCAACGGTGGCATTGGGTTCAATTTGGATTACTTCTTGGCGCCGAATATAATTTTCGACCACGTCCCAAATGGGTGGGCCTTCGGTGCCCTCATTCACGGATGCCCAACCGGAAACCACATAGGTTTTCGCGGCATCAATTTTCTCGCCGGTTTTCAAAAGCGTCATTTCGGTAATTCTGTCGCCTTGAGGTTTGTTAATATCGATCCGGTAACCCATGCCACCAACGCGAACCATATCGCCGCCTTGCTGGTAATACGGATCGGGGTTGAACAGATTATCGGCCACGTCTTCCAAAATTGTGTGCAACAACTCGCCGGTCATTTCGCTGCGATAAGCGTTTGGATAAGACATCGCCGTAGCGTTAAACAAATCTTCGCGGGTGATGTCTGCGCCTGGCAACAGGCTGGCACCCCAACGGAAACCGGGGGAAAGGGCGATATCGGCCTCGCGCTCGTCAATCAGCGCGTTACAAATCAGATCATCCCATGTGCCGTTAAAATTACCGCGACGGTATAGCAGGCTTTCAGTTTTACCCAAGACCTCGGCCATGTCGGCCTCATACGGCGCACGGTCTGCATCAATAAGGGCTGTCATTTCCGGATCAGGCGTAATTACGTCCGAGAAAATCGGGATTAGCTTATGTTTGAAACCGCGAACCTCGCCGCCATCAATATCAAGATCAAGCCGTGTTATAAATTTCCCGTGGGACCCCGATGCGATCACCAAGGTTTTGCCGACAATCACCGGTTCCGGCAACGCATCATGCGTATGCGCCGTCAAAATCACATCAATCCCCGGCACCCGCGAGGCCAGTTTCCGGTCAACGTCAAACCCATTATGACTAAGAAGAACAACAAGTTCGGCACCTTTGGCGCGAACTTCCTCAACCATTTCGGCCATCCGGTCTTCGCGGATACCAAAGGAAAGGTCGGGGAACATCCAGCCGGGATTTGCGATTGGCATATACGGGAATGCCTGTCCGATTACGGCAACCTGGACACCACCACGTTCAAACATTTTATAAGGCTCATAGGCCGGTTCATCCCATTCAACGTCAAAGATATTTGCGCCTAGGAACGGAAAGTTCAGTTCATTTTCAACAATGTCGGTTACGCGGTCGATACCAAGCGTGAATTCCCAATGTGACGTCATCGCCTCGACACCCAAAGCGTTCATGATATTAACCATATCCTGACCGTTGGTTTTAAGCGCAGTATAGCTGCCTTGCCATGTATCGCCGCCATCCAATAGCAACGCATCAGGGCGATCAGCGCGGATGGAATTGATCACGGTCGAAACGCGATCCAACCCCCCCATTTTACCGTAAGACTGTGCCAAAGCACTAAAATCTTGGTTGGTAAGTGCGTATGAATCCGATGACCCGGACGCGATATTATACAGTTTCAGGAAATCCGCGCCGGTTACGTGCGGTGGTAGGCCAACATTTCCGCCAACCCCGATATTGATTCCAGGTTCGCGAAACCAGATAGGTTTGACTTGCGCGTGCACATCGGTGATGTGGATCAGCGTCACATTTCCGGTTTTCTCAAACGAAAGCAAATCGTCCTGTGACAAGGTTTGCTGGGCGGCCACACGTGACCAGTTCCCAAATCCCGAGGCACCATATATGGCCGATGTCGCCATACTGGCCTGTAAAAAGTCGCGACGCGAAATCATTTTTTGTTCTCCAGTTAGACAAAATGGTCTTGCCCCATTCGGTATGAACCGAATGGGATAGCTATTTTATTTGTTTAAAATCTACTAGTTACGAACGGAAGGCCCTTCGACCGCCAAACCGTTCCCGCGCGAGGCTAGGTATAGCTCAAGTGCTGTGAATTCGTCCGACCCACGCGCATAAGGTTCGGCACGAATATTATCCATACACCCCTTGAAGCGACGTTGAATTGAACCAAGCCCAGCCCATTTCAGACGATAGGTTGGAAATCCATTGATCTGCCCTTGGCTAAGATGGTCAGCGCGGATCATGTTGCCGTAATTGTCTTCATGGCAATTGGCACATGCCATATCGAGCTGCCCAACACGCGTATAATACAATTCCTTGCCTTGCTCCCAAAACGGGGCAGCGGGGCCGTCAATTGCCACACTCATTGGTAAACCACGTGACTGAACGGAAATAAGCGCGGTCATATTGACCATCTCGGACGCTTCCCATTTCCACGCATCAGCTTCCATACGTTCGGTACGGCAGTTGTTGATATAGTCTTCCAACGCCCAAAGATCGCCGTTTTCTGTGACCTTTGGCATGGTTGTGCGAACCCCAGCCATGGTTTCCGCGTCCTCATGGCACGAGGCACAAGACTTACCCGCCGCGCCTTCAACTTTATCCCAAGTGTCTAACGCAATATCTACGAATAACATGCCCGGATTGTCAAAATCATCAAGCTGCAACGCCTGTGTTTCGCTGGATCGGAACAACCAGCCAGACATGATTTCGCTAATATTTTCCATGTGATCGGGTGCTACTGCACGGGAAATCAACGTTTCCCCCTCAACCACCAGATCAGCACCTTCATCGGCAAACACGGGGGCCGAAAGCCCCGCGATTAGCCCAGTTAGAATTATTGTTTTTGTTATATTTTTCATCATCGGCTCCTCCCTTATGTTATTAGCCGACGGCTACTTCTTTGATTTCCTCATAAACGGAACCGTCATCGTCAAACCATTCAAACTTAAATGCTCCGGTTTCATTAACGACCGCCTCGAATTCAAAATAGGGGTTTGTCGATACGGCTGAATCAAGATCAACCTCGATTACAACTTCGCCATTATATGACGCAACAAACCGATTGATAATCTGCTGTGGAATTGTGTTCCCGTCTCTATCTTTACGTTGACCGGATTCCATCGGATGCGAAATCAGGGTTTTGATTGTGACCACTTCTCCAGCCGAGGCTGTTTTTGGTGCTCGAACGCGAGGTTTAACTCCATCCATTTTAGCTCTCCTTATTTGTGCCTCAGCCGCCGCAGCCGCCGATTGTTACTTTTACGGTTTGGCTAGTCATTTTGAACGAACCATCTTCCATTTTTGCGATCGCGATCAAATCTTGCGTTTGTGCCAGACGAATACGTGTGGACGCAGATCGGGAACCTGCAAGCGGTCCGAAATTGAATGTAATCACTTCGGCATTCGGGTTACCCGCAGCCAATATGGTGATGGATATCGCGCCGTCAGCAGAAACCGCGATTGGCACAGTGTTGCCGTTTTCAGCGATTTCGGGGGCGGTAAGATCGACGCCACCCTCGGAAGTTTCTGCGCCACCTGTGAATGCCGCAATGGCCTCATCGATTAGCGCCGCGTGCGCGCTTAGCGGTAAGCCAAGAACGATAGCGGCACTTGCGCCGAAAGCTATCGCCTGTCTTCTGGTCATGTTCATTTAGTCTACTCCTGCTAGCTTCAAAGAGCCTTATTCTTCGTTTAGGGTCATAAGATAGGCGACAACATCTTCGACTTGCTGTGCATCCAGAATGGATTTACCGGCAAATTTTTCTGCCACTCGATTAAGGCCAGCGTCGCGATAGAATGCAGGCATAATTGTGCCTTCGAACATCATCTTGGGGTTCGATACGATCCCGCGCAACTCCTCCGCGGTCCAGCGGTCAGCGACCCCGTCAAGGGGCGGTGCCACGTCGCCGTGGAAGGGTTGGTCATCCATGTCTGCATTCACATGACAAGCTAAACAATTACCCAGCTTTCGGTTCAAAACCACGGCTTGCCCAGCGTCGGGGTCACCTGCAACGCCGGTAAGTGAAGCAACAACCATACCATCAGAAAAGCTTACGTCTGATGGTAAAATTGTGTCAGCACTCGCAATATTTGCTATTCCCAAACCGGCTATAATTGCGATTGTAATTCGACGCATTTTTGCGTTCCTCCCGTTATCCAATCGTGACACGCTACAGTTTGAAATTCTCTCAATCAACTATAAATTCATATAATTGAATGAGTTCCAGTCTAATTAACTGATTTTAAGTGTATTTTTCCTGTTTTTATTCTGACGCCAGTTGGTCAACCAGTCTACGTGCATGGTATTTCTGGAAATTTTCGTCTCCGTCATACCCGTGCTCGACAACCCAGTTCAGCATATTGAAGGTCGTATAGACCCCGAACGCCCCCGGCATTTCGACAGAAGCTGTCTGTTTCGCGGATTGATCGGCGGGGACTTCTTCGGGCATAAACATGATGGTCGGCGTGAATAGAATACCCCATTTCGCAGCCATATTTTTTTCCGAGAGCGTCTCGCCGTCAAAGTCAGTAACCTCAAGATCACCGAACAGGTTTAGCTGAATGAAAAAGTAGTTTTCTTTGATATAGGCGTCAATTTGTGGATCGGGAAAAACATCTTCGTGCATTTTGGTGCAATAGATACAACCGCGCTGTTCAAAAATGATCGCGAGGCGTTTTCCTTCGGCATTTGCCTCGGCAAGATCTTCGGCCAAATCCTTGAAGGTTTCGCGCATCCATTCGGTTTTATGTAGCCCGTCATCCCCTAATTCCACAGCCAGCGCATTGCTCGCGAACAGAACCGCCATAAGTGTTATTAAAATACGTTTCATCATATCCTCCAGATATTAGCGCAGAACCCCGATGTCTGGCGCAATGCTCAGCATCCATTCTGCAATGTAGTTGATTGAATTCGTGGCAATGAGAATGCCAAATATAACTAAGAAAAGCCCCATGACCTTCTCGACCTTGTCCAGATGTTTACGAAACCTGCTCATCCAGCGCATGAAAGGGCCGATGAATGTCGCCGCCAGAATAAATGGCAATGTCATTCCGAACCCATAGGTAAATAGCAGCATCGCGCCGTGCATTGCCGTATCCGTACTGGCCGCAGTCATCAAGATCGCCGCGAGTATCGGGCCAACGCAAGGTGTCCAGCCAAACGCGAAGGCCAGCCCCATAACATAAGCACCAACCAGCGATAGCTTGGTATTGTTTCCGGTTTCCATGCGGAATTGCCGATATAGAAATCCAATTTTCAGAATGCCAAGAAAATGCAGACCCATCAAAATGATAACACCCGCCGCAACCCAGCGCAGAACACTGAACCATTCCCGTACCAACTGTCCAAATATGCTGGCCGTCGCACCCAGCCCCATGAAGACCGTAATCACGCCAGCGGAAAACAGCACTGCGGACAGAATCGCCCGATTGCGAATCGCGGGGGTTATCTGTCCATCATCCGAAAGCGCCTGAATATTTGTGCCCGCCATGTAACACAGATAAAACGGGACAATCGGTAAAATACATGGTGATAAAAAGGACAATAGCCCTGCTATCCCAGCGCCACCAAAAGTAATATCAAACAAAATTTCATCCACCAAGTTGATCAATTCATATATTCAAATTACTATATGTGAAATCTTGGGTCAACGGAGTTACAGATGTTAACCACAATCAACCGGATTAAATTGACGTTTATCGCGTGGCTATTTGTCATGGTTCCGCAGTCTTTGTTGGCCGCCGAGCTGATAATGTTCGAAGAAGCAGGCTGTGTATATTGCCGGATGTGGAATCAGGTAATCGCCCCGATCTACCCTAAAACCGAGGAAGGGCAGTTCGCGCCATTGCGGCGAATCGATATCTCGGATCAAGATGAAATTCCTTACTTAAAGATGTCCGTGCAGTTCACGCCGACTTTTGTGCTGGTTGAAGACGGGCAAGAAATCGGTCGTATCGAAGGGTACCCCGGCGAAGATTTTTTCTGGGGTCTGCTTGGGCAAATGATAAACAATCTAAAACAATCGACTGAAGGACAAGAAACATGAAAAACGTAATGTTTGCCGCCGCGACCCTCCTCGCTGTCACGTCACCTGCTATTGCGCAGGACGATGAAGGATTGGTTGAATTCAACGTCTTGAAACCCGAAGTGGCGTTACAAATGGCCGTTGCGGCCATGGAATACTGCCGCGACGGCGGATATCAGGTTGGCGTTTCGGTTGTAGATCGCTTTGGTGTTGAACAGGTATTCTTGCGCGATCGCTTCGCTGGCGTCCATGTCGGGGAAACTGCATACCGCAAAGCTTGGACATCCGTTGCTTTCAAAACCGACACAATCGCCCTTGATGAAATCACCCAAGCCGGCAGCCTGTCTTATGGCATCCGCTCGATTTCAACCGCCCTCCCTTTGGGCGGTGGCGTCCCGGTTGAAGCTGCTGGTTCCATTGTCGCAGGAATTGGTGTATCTGGGGCACCAGGCCCAGACATAGATGATGAATGCGCCCGCGAAGGTATCGAAGCGATAATCGATATAATAGGGTTCTAGGAGCGTTCAAAAATGGGTAACTCGGTCAAAAGCGAAGCAGATCAAACCGCTTCTCTTATGGCCGAGAGCGCCACCGAAGCCGCCAGTTTTCTAAAAGCCGTCAGCCACGAAGGTCGCCTGCTAATTCTTTGCTATCTTCGCGACGGCGAAAAAACCGTCTCGGAGCTTGAAAAAATGCTGTCGATGCGGCAAGCAGCCGTATCACAACAACTCTCAAGACTGCGGCAACAGGGACTGATTTCCCCGCGTCGTGATGGCAAAACCATTTATTACAGCATCTGTGATGACAAAGCTCAGGCAATTGTAAGTATGATGTATGATTTGTTTTGTAAGCCAGAGGATTAAGGGAAGCGCTGGTCGAGTAGAAGGGCGTGTAAAGATCACATAACCTGTTCGACAATCTGTACTTGGAATATCCGTTAACCTGTTATTTTGACATAATAAGTTATTTTGCGTGCATACTCAGGTCCTTGATTTATTTGCTCTATTGCAATCCCTGAAAGCAACTTTTAGATTACGACTGCAACTATATTTGCAGAAAGTTTATTATGAACATAATTCGAGCCTTTGGATGGCTCAATGGCTGAATTTCAACCATGGTTAGGGTTTTGTCAGTTATCCAAAAATGACGAAAACAAACCGCTTGAAACTATCGCGGCTGTTTGGTGTGCTGACAGGGCTTCCTTTCAGACGATTCTACAGGAACATTTCTTCACTATCGGTTTTCACCTGATCTGGACTGAAGAAGTTAGGCCAGCTGGCCAATGGATACAGCAACATCCCAAAAATAAAGACGCGCTTACGCTCGCTAGAACGGTACATGACAAAAATCGGGTAGAACTCGGACCTTTGTCTGCAATTGGCCATAACAACATATCTTCAGCTTCATCTGACTATCTTACCATCCTAGAACCTAAGATCACATCATTGCAGGATCAAGATAACGTGCCTTTCTGGGACAAGGAATGGATAACGCCAGATCTGAAACTACTGCTATTCGGCCAGCCGGAAACCCAAAAGCTGCACACGTATTTTATTGTGGACGCATCTCTTCGTAGAAATATCACCGGCATACCCGATCTGGAAACCCTTGATATCCCGGTGCGCTGTTTGTTCAAAGGTGATGCGGGTGAAGAGTTGAAAGAAAGCGCGCCACATCTAATCGACATGACCTTGCCCGAGGGCGCATGGGATGATCCTGGCAAAACACCTGCATTCCATCGGGACTTCTTTGCCAAACATTGGGGGAAAAACACAGGTATTTTCATACGCTCAACTGCTTCAATGGATGATATCTGGGCGCATTGCCGAAAATTCACTAAATATGTGGATGAAACCGGCAAAGGGCATTTCTTCCGATATTATGGTGAGAACTGGTTAAAAACGTATCTTGAGGGTCGGCGCGACGATCACAACATTATGTGGAACTGGTTCCGTCAGCGCGCTAATATTGACCGGTATATTCTGGAGAATTCCGGAAATCCTATTTGCCTAAGTCTGGCGGATAACTCCCCCAAGCCAAACATAACTTTAGGCGGCTTCTCGATTGACGATCATGACCGCACGGTATTTCGTGTTGAAAAATACAATATTGAAGCCAAGAAACTGGCGGCCGAAATATCTGACGAGTTCAAGTCGGAACTCCAAGACCTTAAAATAACCAATCTATCAGAAATACTGTTGTTATCGCTATTACGTATGTCGTCATACGGGTTTACCCGTTCGAATGACTTAAAGACACTTGCAACATGGGAGGTGTTTTATGGGCCTTCATTTGAAGCAAGTGACCCAGAAAAAATCCTGCAGAAAATTTGCGTCGGCAACCTCCCCGCCAAAGATAAATTCAGAATGTTTTCTAAACGCATGCGCGATCTTGCGCCCTTACTTCCAAGGAGAACGGTATGAGCTTCGCATCTAACGCTACCTCGGTGAACCAAACTAAACCCAGCGCAGCAGAATCTGCTGCACAAGCACTTGCGCAAGGTCTGGCTGGAAAAATCCTGATGAATTCAAATTTGCCGCCTATCGCTCAAGAAGCAGCGCACATGGTTTTGCAAGTTGGTCAGGAGACCCTTGGATCAGCCATGAAACAAGCCTTTTCTAATTCAAATATATCACAAAATTCAACTGCACCGTCAGCGTCCGATGTTGATATCCGGCAGCCAAAAGCCGCCGCTTCCGATGAAAGCGCCCCACCGCCCCCTGCACCGGCGGCTATCCAGCAACGTGTTTTGGCAATGAATGCGGCAGAAACACAGGTGGAATATGAAATTGTTGGCAGTGCGGAAACGATAGATTGCGCAGTCTGTGAGCAAACTGGCATCGGATTTCTATTTGAACCTGAAAACTTCGAACTAGACGCGCTAATGGGCATTCCGGCAGATGTGCTCCCGTCGAGCAAAGATGTTCTGCCACATGTTGATCTCGACGCACCAATGACAGAACAAGGAATGCTGGACGCCCTCGCGCGGCTTTACCCCGAAGAAGCTTGGCAACTTCTTTACATTTTGGGTCCAGAAGGTGCTGGCGGCGGAATGGGGTTTCGAATTTCCCTGATGAACGCGCAAGAAACCTATGATGCCATTCAACGGGAAAAACAGACGCTATATGATGGTTACCACGAGGGTATGAAAGAGGTATCCGATCTTACCACTCTTTTTGGAATGGCGATAAGTCGCAATAGGCGACTTGCATGGATGACCGATCGTCAGGAAAATCAGCTGAATGATTGGTGGTTTGATGAAAAAGACCGAACACTAAATATCAGCACCTGGGCCGAAGGCGAAGTTTTTGGCGATATTTGGCAGGATCGTGCGCTGACCAATAAAGCCGCGGCAGAAAAGCTACGTAACTTGATTGCCCAAACGTTCAACGGTGAAGAAACGTTCTGGCAAACAACCGGCCGGATCGCGATGGGTACTGGACTTGTTGTCTTTGGCTACGTTGACATTGTTGCTGGCGTAAGCCTGGCAACCGGGGGAACCGCCGCAACGTTTGGCGTAGGCGCTGTTGTGACGATAACTGCCGGTGTGGCGTTGACAGTTATTGGCGCTGACCAAATCGCACAGGGCACCATGATGCTCGTCTCTCCCGATCCTGAAGACCATTATGGACCGATCGGCGCGCTTATCCACCATCTAGGGGAAAGTAGCGGTGGTAGCGAAGGTGCCAAAACCGCAGATATGGCGTGGACAGTCACACAAATTCTTGTCAGCCTGGGTGGTTCTTTTGCGGCAGTAAAATTGGCACGTTCCAGCGCAAAAGGTGTGCTAGCAACTGGCGAAGTATTCCCAACAATCGCCAATGCACCGCGAAATCTGGAATATCACGCGTTTAAAATCACCGACTTCCCAATGAACCATGTAGGCCAAACCGCAGATATCCTTCCTTCGCTTGCGGGTCGCGGGCAGGTTTTTGACCTGGGCGACGGCGCTAAATTCATCGTTAAAAATACGGATGATGCGCAAGAGGAAACCCTACGCTCGCTTCTTAGAATGCGCACCCTCGACAACATGGCTGCAGCGGTGAAAAAAGCTGCGCGGCGTTTGAACATGTTGGGTGCGGGACGTATGCGCCCATCCCAGATCAGAGCGATTAGCCGCGAGGCTGGCGAATATGGTGCAAATGTAGAACGCCTTTCGCCCCGACAGTTCGCCGAACGTATTCGCGCGGGCGGAGGTGATCCTGCGGATACCGCGGCAGCTTTTGATCCGCGGACAGGTTCTTTGATCTTGCGCCAAGACGCGAGTTATTATGAGGCATTTCACGAGTTGCAACATGCACGGCAATGGTCGGAACTGGGGGCTGGGCCATATAATGCGCTTTCCAGGTTTGAGAGAGAAAATTACGTTTTCCAAAAAATTATGGGGAATTCGGGTGAGTTTAGTTCAACCCAACTCGGGCATGCAGGGAACTATATTTCCAAGGTCGGATATGAATATGGTATAAGCAACTTTAAGTTTCCAAGCTCTTTTACTTCAAGTATGCTTGATGACTTTATTGGTTTTGCAAACCCAAGGATCACCCCAGGCCGTACAAGTTATATCGGTGGACTTTTTTAAGGAAATAAAATGAAATCGCAGGACAAAATACCGGCTATTGCGCGTGCAATATTGAAACATGAAGGCTATCCGGAAGCGAACGTAGTCGGTGGATATCCCGATGAAAAGATCGATGAAACCAGCTCACAAATAGTTTTCCAGGTCCCAAAAATATACTATTTCGACATTTTGGACGACCGTATCCGCATTGGTTATGATGGTGTGCATTTCCACTTCACTGAAGATGGGCGGTACGCACGGATAAGTAGTTTTGGAGGTCTTTTACGAGATAACGGCAGTATCGTTAAAAAGCTGCCCGAAGACGTGATGCCCCAATGAAAACATGACTGATAAAATGCTTATAGAACTGGCGGCGAAAATACAAAACCACGCCTACACATGGGGCTGGAGCGAAATGGAAATATTGGAGAGTGGCCAAAAAATAGACCCGTATGAGAATACTTCTTTGGGGCTTTTTCCAGCCCAGCCATCATATATTTTCAAGATTATTACTGACATGGGGGATGTCACTGAAACAAGTCGGGATCCGTGGATAATAATAGTATTCACCAAGGATGGCGATTACGTGAAAATCGGTAACTGGCTGCACAAACCTATGAATGTTGACAGTGACGGTAACCCTGTTGTCAAGAATGTTTATAAGCTTGATGACGCACAAAAACCCTATAAAACGCATGGCTTCAACTAAACTCCCTCAGTGAAAAAATGAAATACGACGAAAAAATGCTGGCTATTGCGCGTGCAATATTGAAACATGAAGGCTACTCCGAAACTGACATAGTCGGTGGGTATCCTGATGAAGTCGGCGAAACCAATTCGCGAATACTATTCCAAGTTTCCAAAGTATATGGGTTTGTCGTTTTCGATAAGCGTATTCGCATCGGTTATGAAGGTGTGCATTTCCATTTCACTGAAGATGGACGGTACGGCGAAGTTACTAGCTTTGGGGACCTTTTGTGGGATAATGGCAGTGTGATTAAAAAACTGCCCGATGACGTGATGCCCCAATGAAAAC
>CAZYMT010000066.1:3276-15087 GCA_964649035.1 uncultured Rhodobacterales bacterium | reverse complement strand
CCAGTAATGCGGTTCGGGGTCCGTTCAGATGCGCGGCGCGTTGTGCGATGATTGGCCAAACGGCACGTTTGCTGGCCAGTTCCAAATGCCCAAGAATACCGCAGGAACGCAGGTTCAATGCCTCGTTGAATTCTGTTTCGCTAAGCTTGTTCAAAATATCGGCATTTGCGCCCGTTTCCATCCAGACCACAGCACAATGATGATGCCCGTTTTGATCTGGAAGCGGAACCAATGTGAACGGACCACCCGTGCGATGGATTTCGGTTGAAACGTTTTCATGTGGCAACGCGCAACGCACATTAAACACCACCGCCTTTTGCCCGTAGCGCCATTTTTTCACAGCAATTCCAAGCTGTTCGCGGATTAAGCTGTTACGCCCATCGGCTGCGACCACCAGTTTTGCGGCGACCTGGCGACCATCCGATAGTTGCACCAAGGCCTCGTTCAGGCGGGGCGTGATCCGTTCAACTTTTGTTGGGCAATCCAGCGTAGCGTTCGGGTGGCTTTCAATCTGGGCGACCATTTCACGGCGCAACAGCCAGTTCGGAAGGTTATATCCGAACGCCGGCTGGTCGATGTCATGGGCGTCAAAATCGGCTTGCTCGCGGATTATGCCCGCATCGCCACCCGCATCGACGATGCGCATGATGCGAAGGGCGGCGGCGTGTTCGGCCAAGCGATCCCATAGGCCTGCTGTTTTCAGCAACTCGACGGCGGGCAGCAAGAATGCGGTGCTGCGAATATCGGCGCCCTCGGCGTTTTGGGTGGTTACGGGGGGCACTGGATCAACACAGATGGTTTTAAAACCGGCATTGGCAAAGGCTGATGTGGCGCATAGGCCAGCAACGCCGCCACCTACAACCAGTATGTCGGTTTTGATGCGTGTCATTCTGCGCGGACCAATCTGGATAGGAAATCGGGTAGGTTTTCGGTTTGATGTTGTACATGTTCGGCATCTTCAGGCGGGCCGACGAGCACGGTTTTCATACCAAGAATATGCGGAACTTCCAGATTGCGAATATCGTCTTCGAACATTGCTCCGTTCTTGGGTTGCAATCCGGCGGCTGCGAACACCATGTCAAATGCCGCGCGATCGGGTTTGGGTGCATAATTAGCATCTTCAATCCCATATACCGCATCAAAAACACCGTCCAACCCGCGCGCTTCGCTGACTTTATAGGCGTGATCCCGTGATCCGTTTGTATAAATGATTTTCTTTCCCGGGAGGGCAAGGATACTGGCGCGCAACTCCATGTCTTTTTCCAGATGGCTGAGGTCCAATTGATGTACGGCATCCAAAAATGGATCAGGGTCGACGTCGTGCTCGCGCATTAATCCTGCCAAGGTTGTTCCGTGTGTTTGCCAGTATTCTTTACGTAGCTTATGTGCTGTCGCCTCGTCGACGCCGAGTTCACGCATGACAAAATTTGCCATATGCACCTCAATCTGGTCAAACAGGCGGGCTTCGGGCGGGTAAAGCGTGTTGTCGAGGTCAAAAACCCAGCGGTCCACGTGAGAAAAAGTATCATAGGGCATCTGAAAACGATAACGCGGTGATGCGGGCGCGGCAATGGGTTATAATGTCTCGACCTTTGGGCGTGTCGCATGTACCATTTCACCGATTGCAATTGGGGGCAGGGATGTCAGGTAATATTTCGACCAAAGACGCCTATTCGATGGTTCTTGAGGCCATCGATCAAGGTGTTTACGCGCCTGGCGACAGGTTAGTGGAATCCGAGCTGGCGGAACGTTTTGGCGTGTCCCGTACCCCCGTTCGCGAGGCTTTGCAGCGTCTGGAAACCCAGTCGGTATTGGTGCGTGACGGGCGTTCGATGATGGTTTCGTCGCTAAATCATGATCAATTGGGTGAATTATACGTCGTGCGCGCCGAGCTAGAAGGGTTGGCTGCGCAGCTCGCTGCGCAACATGCCGGGCCTGAAGAGGTGCGTGTGTTACGAAAAATGGTCGAACAGGATTACAAGCTATTAGGGAAGGCCGAGGAACTATCGCGCGCTAACCGGCGTTTCCACCGTCAACTTCATCTAGCCAGTCACAATCGGTATCTTGTTCAGCAATTGGAAATGGTACATCGGACGATGGCACTATTGGCGACCACGACATTTGCGATTGAAGGACGAGATTCCGTAGCGCTAGATGAACATGTCGCTATTGTTCTGGCAATCGAAGCGTGTGATGGGGCCGCGGCCAAACAAGCCCTGAAAACCCATATTTCGAGTGCTTACGAGATGCGACTTAAGTACGAATCTGGCAGCGTTTGATCAGGTTTCGTGTGACCATGGCTGGTTTTATCCCAGTAAAATGGCGCGACGACGACTTCAAACATGGCTTTATACGCTGCAAGTGATCCAAGTGCCCAATAGAACGGTAACGCCAGAATATATGGAAATAGGTGCCGCTTTCGCCGGTTCCACAAAGCCATTGATGCGACAATCAACATTGCGCATTCGCCAATAATCATTACGCCAATAAAAAAATACCAATAGGCCGTTGGTAATTCTGCGATTGGGACAATTGGTAAACCGAATGATGACAACCACAAGCACAAGAATAAAGGTGCGGATAGATGTGAGGTTAGCCCGGAAAGCATGATTACCTGAAAACCGATGAAACCTTTTGGTCCGAGGTCACGCCATAATTCGATTGGTGAACGCATATGGCTTGCCCACGTCATTGCATAGCCTTTTAGCCAGCGAGACCGTTGACGCACCCAGCTTATTGGGACGCAATTTGCTTCTTCCCAAGTGGTGCTGTCGATCATTTCGCATTTATAGCCAAACCGCGCTAGGCGCATGCCTAGCTCCGCGTCTTCGGTAACATTATGCGCATCCCAGCCACCAATTTCGATCAATACGTTGCGGCGAAAGAATATCGTTGTCCCCCCCAGTGGGATCGGGATGCCCAGCGTTTGGATGCCTTTCAAAAGAACGCGGAACCACATAGCGTAATCGATGGTAAAACACCTCGCCATCCAGTTTTCACGACTATTATAAAAATCTAAATTACCTTGTACACATGCGACATTCGCGGGCGCATGCATGAAGTGATTAACGACTTTTTTGATTTGATCCGGTTCGGGGGCGTCTTCGGCATCGTAAATTCCGATAATATCTCCGGTGCAAAACGGCAACGCGTAATTCATTGCCTTAGGTTTGGTTTGCAGCCAGTCTTTTGGCACTGTCAGCACCTGCATATGTGATGGAAGATCGATGGAGGATAGCACAGCGGCGGTAGTATCATCCACTTCCTCCAACAGTAATTTTATTTCTAGTAAGTCGTTTGGATAATCTAGATTATCTAAGCTTTTTATAAGCTTAGATAAAACTTGACCTTCGTGAAATAGGGGGATCAATAGCGTTACGCGTGGTTTCGATTGCGCTGTCGGGGACATGCTGGTTTCTAAAAATGACGGAAGAGGTCGTGCGAGTTTCGCGGCGATAATTGCCGATACCCGTAAGATAGTTGTGGCTATGCTGGCCAGCAATATCCAAGACATTGTTATAAGCAGGCAAGTGATTGGAAACGCAATGATTAGGGAAAACAACGCAAAGACACCAATGATGAACTTTGGCCCCCTTGGATTTACTTTAAAGTTGCGGCAGGAAAATTTTCCGGGACAATAATTTCGCGCGCGCGCCAATAATTCGCTATCCACGGCGGCGCGTGCATCTTCGGATAACATGATTTCGCGGTTTCGGGCAGCCGAAACCAGCTCAATATGAGGGCTTAAGTAGCTGAATTGGCGAAGTTTCTGTTGTTGGACTGACACGATACGGGCTCTACTAATTGGGTGGGCCAGTATGCGTCGTTATGCTTAACGCCGAGTTAACTCATCGCTGCGACGAAACGTTCGAACAAGTAATAGCTGTCTTGCGGTCCAGGGCTGGCTTCGGGGTGATATTGCACTGAAAACACCGGGCGACCTTTTAGGTGTATGCCGCAATTGGAACCGTCAAACAGCGAAATATGGGTCTCTTCGACATTTTCTGGCAAGGACTGACTGTCCACAGAAAATCCGTGGTTCATCGATGTGATTTCAACTTTGCCGGTGTTGTGTTCCTTGACCGGATGATTGGCACCGTGATGACCGTGGTTCATTTTAAGCGTCTTCGCCCCAAGCGCTAACGCCAATATTTGGTGACCAAGGCAAATTCCGAAAATGGGGATATTTGCGTCCAGTATTTTCTGAATTGTCGGAACGGCATATTTGCCAGTTGCCGCAGGATCCCCAGGACCGTTTGACAAGAAGACGCCTTCGGGATTGTGTGCCAGAATTTCCTCAGCGGTAGCTGTTGCCGGTAAAACCGTCACGTCACATCCTGCCGATGCCAGACAGCGCAGGATGTTGCGTTTTGCCCCGTAATCGATGGCAACAACCTTGTGCCCGCCGCTGCGTTTTGTGTAGCCATCAGGCCATGCCCATAGCATTTCGTTCCAATGATAAGGCTGGGCGCAGGTAACTTCTTTGGCTAGGTCCAGACCTTCCAAGCCGGCAAAACCTTTGGCTTTGGCAAGCAAATCGTCAAGATCGAATTGACCAGCGGCTGAATATTGAATGGCGATATGCGGCGCACCTTGCATCCGGATTGCGCGGGTTAGGCGACGCGTATCTATGCCGCCGACGCCGATGCGCCCGCGCTGTGCCATCCACGAAGACAGGTTTTCGCTAGCGCGATAATTTGACGGTTCGGTCGGGTCCCATTTCACCACAACGCCTTCGGCCACGGGATTTGCTGTTTCGTCATCTTCGGGATTTACGCCAACATTGCCGATATGGGGAAACGTGAAGGTTACAACCTGTCCCGCGTAGGATGGATCGGTCATGATTTCTTGATATCCAGTCATGGCTGTGTTGAAACAAAGTTCCGCAACTGCAGTGCCTTCAGCGCCAAACCCTTTACCATAAAACACCTGACCATCCGCTAAAACAATTACAGCTGTTGGATGCGCATGACTATCGGGCGCGGAGGCTATGGCCTGCTCGGATGGGGCAGTGTTTGACATGACAGGATTCCTTTCGGGATTTGACGGAAAATACGAGGGGATTGGCGTTACGTCAAGGGAAAGAAAAAGTTAAATATACTGAAATTACAATGGGTTAGCTTCAGTGGTTTTTATTGTTAAACGCGGGTTAACACAGTATATTCCTGCACTTGTGATATAAAGCTGCCTTTGGAGGGCAAAACCGTATGCGTAAACGACTATTCGAAGCTCAAAAAGATGCGATGCGTGCAAAGGCTACTTTGCGCCTTTCGACATTGCGGCTGGTGAATGCAGCGATCAAAGATCGCGACATTGCTGCGCGGAGCGAAGATAATCCAGATGGCGTGTCGGATGCGGAAATTCTTTCTATCCTCGCAAAAATGATAAAGCAGCGCAACGACAGCGCCAAAATGTACGAAGAAGCCGGACGTCTGGAATTGGGCGAGGGGGAGCGCGCGGAGATCAAGGTGATCGAAGAGTTCCTGCCCAAACAACTTAGCGGAACCGAAGTTGAAGATGCCATCAAAGCCGCGATTGCCGAAAGTGGTGCGGAATCCATTCGCGACATGGGCAAAGTCATGGGCGTCTTAAAAGCTAAATATAACGGCCAAATGGATTTTGGCAAAGTTGGCGCTACGATCAAAGGGCTTATTGGGTAAGCAAAAAAAATGGCCCATTTAGGGGCCATTTCTGATTTCACACTTATCGGCGCAATTAGAATGTCCGTTTGATGCTTATACCAAACGCAACCGCGGTATTGTCCGAAAATGGTACGGCTCCAAGTAACGGATGTCCGGCTTCGGTATCGCCAAGCCAAGTGTAACGCGCGCCACCCGTGATCTCGGTATTTCCGTCCACGTTATAGATAAGCGCCAAGCCGATGCTGGTCCGCCCGTCTGTCGGGGATAGAGCGCTAGCCAATTCGCCATCAGATGATTCATAGCCAACGGATAAAGCGCCTGACAATTGATCCGTAAATTTACGACCAACACCGATTTCATAATTTATAGTGTCCAGATCGTAGTCAACGAGCGTTGCCGCAACTGGCGCATCACTTGCTGTAATATCAATCGCTGACCAATTCACCCAACGCACCGATCCAAAGACCAGTGTTTTTTCGTTAACACCGGTTTGGAAGTCCAGATTGACGGATTGTGGCGTCGTAAATGTCGTATCCGGAACGGCAACGCCATTATACGTAGTGTCATGCGTCGAATCGATGTCGGAGCGATAGGTCAAGGAAACACGAAGCGCGTATTCAGGGATTTGATATGCTGCGCCTACCACAAACCCGAAACCTGTAGATCCTTCGACGTCAATAGCGCCGACGGGTGCAACTGTTGCTTCGGCAGTGGTCATCTGCGCTGCAACACCACCGTAGACCATGATGTTATCAGTAAAATCATAGCCAAGGAGCGCCGTCAAATTGCTGGTTTGCAAATCGGCAGACAGGCCCGGATAAGCTGATGTCAGTGGATAATCCGCGAGTGCGCCGAAGGGTTGATCAAACAACAAGGCAATGCTCATATTTGAGCCATAGTCCATTTTGAATCCACCCGAAAATAATGCATAGTTTGGGGCCATTTCTTCGTCGGTCAAATCTTCACTTACGCTAGGCATAACAAATGCGAGCGAAAATTCCGTGACAGTTCCGTCTTCGAATAACAGATCGATGCTTTGCCCCGTTCTGTCAATTCCTCCTGCGCTCGCTATTGCTGTACTTGCTAGTAATGCGGCTGCAGTGGATACTATTTTGTATTTCATACTTTGTTTCTCCCAGTTTTTATCTAAAAAATTTATTTTTTTTGGTCGCGCTAGGTCAATGTTTACCACACGGCAACAAACCGCCTAGGTGCGACAATATGTGCGTTTATGACAGAGCTGCGTCAATTTTACAACATTTAGGGGGAGGTGGTGGTGCAAGCACAACTTGATTATGCAACCGATCGCCGCCGGACTAATACGTATTGGTATTTATTCAGCCGCAATAGTCGTAGGAGCCGCGTTCAAAAGCTCTTGAATTTCAGGTCGACAGGAGCCGCAATTGGTTCCGGCATTTAGGGCCGCCCCAATATGATCAAGGGTTGTGAACCCCTGTTCGGCAATCGCGCTAAGAATCGTGTTCACACCGACATTAAAACAACTGCATATGGTTGCCCCTGGATCGGGCTGTCCCGCTGAAGGTTTTCCCGCAAGAATATCGGCGACACCAACGTCCTCGCAAAGCGCACTTGCCATGAACCCGCGCGCAATACCAACAGGTTGGCGTGCCGTGAATAGGACCGCAATAACCCGCCCTTCTTCCAGCAATGCAATGCGTGCGCTACCTTTTGTTTTATCCGCTACCAAAACCACGTCGGCGTTAGGCGCATTAAATATTTCACGGGCGTAGCTTTCCCAGTCGGTTGGTGCAGACCTTCCCGCAAGTTCGGTTCGCCACCCTGAAACACATCGTGCTTTTGCCCAATAGGCGGCCTTAGCGAAAGGTTCATCACGACTGACGGTAAATCCGTACCAGCCCGCTTCGAATTTTTTCAGGGATACGGCAGTGCGTTTCAGGTCTGGCTGGCCAGAAATTGGATCGAAATCGGATGTCGTTAGGGTGCTAACCCTTGCTTTTGAGGCCCATTGGTCATTCCAGTGAATAGGTGCGAATATGTTTCCAACCGCTGAACGATCGCTGACCAGTGCGCGCGCATAAAGTTGGCCATGTTTGCTGTCGACAATTACAATATCGGCGGCTTTTACACCTAAGGCTTCCGCGTCAATTGGGTGGATTTCGACAAAAGGTTCAGCGATATGCTGGCTTAGCTTTTGTGATTTACCTGTCCGGGTCATCGTGTGCCATTGATCCCGAATACGTCCGGTATTCAGGATTAACGGATAGTCATGGTCAGCCTGATTGGAACTGGCGCGCGGCGTCAGTGCAAGCATATTTGCCTTGCCTGAAGGCGTGTAAAAATTGCCATCACCAAAAAAACTACCGCCTGTGCGTTTGGATGATACAGGCCACTGGATTGGCTTCATCCGGTCATATTCTTTGCCGCTGATCCCGTCCAAGCCGGATATATCTAGGTCGGTCCCAAGCTTTGCAGAAACGGTGCAAAGGGCTGCGTATTCCGCGAATATTTCTGCAGATGAGGTATATTCAAAGGCCGGCCCAAATCCCATACGTTTGGCTACTTCTGATATGATCTTCCAATCGGGTTCGGCGAGACCGGAGGCCGGAAGAAACGCCCGTTGCCGCGAAATTCTGCGTTCAGAATTAGTAACCGTCCCGTCCTTTTCACCCCATCCGAGGGCTGGCAGTACGACGTCAGCGATCTGGGTTGTGTCGGTGTTTTTGACAATATCGGACACCACCACGAAATCGCAATTCTTGATTGCATCTCGAACATGGTCCGCTCGTGGCATCGACACCGCCGGATTGGTGCCCATGATCCACAACGCCTTGATCTGCCCAGATGCGCATGCATCAAACAAATCCACCGCCTTTAGACCGGGTTTATGGGGCAGGGCTGGCGCATTCCAGAATTCGCTGACCGCGCGGTGATGATCTTCATTGCCGAATTCCAGATGCGAGGCCAGCGTATTTGCCAACCCGCCAACTTCGCGGCCACCCATCGCATTGGGTTGTCCTGTGACCGAAAACGGTCCCATGCCGATCTGACCAATTCGGCCTGTTGCAAGATGGCAATTAATAATGGCGTTTACTTTGTCGGTACCACTTGTCGATTGGTTAATGCCTTGGGAATAGACGGTAACGACTTTTTCATTCTCGGCCCAAAGCGCGTAAAACGCCTTAAGATGATCCTCCGAAATTCCACATTCATGGCTTGATGTCTCGGCTGCGGTAACCGCAGCTGCAAACCCGTTAACATGCTTGGCGACATAATCCTCATCGACAAACCCGTTCTCGGCAATATACGCCAACAAGCCATTGAACAGTTGTAGGTCAGTATCCGGCGTAATTTGAAAATGCATATCCGACATTTGCGAGGTCGCAGTTTTGCGCGGATCAACGGTCACAATCGTTAAATCCCGCTCTGCCTTTGCTGCCATAATCCGCTGATGCAACACGGGATGACACCAGGCGAGGTTCGATCCCACCAGCACAATCACATCAGCCGTATCCAAATCCTCATAACACCCCGGCACCGTATCGGTCCCGAATGCCCGCTTATGCCCTGCCACTGACGACGACATGCACAGACGCGAATTCGTGTCGATATTGGCCGAGCCGATGAACCCTTTCATCAGCTTATTGGCGACGTAATAATCCTCCGTCAATAATTGCCCAGATACATAAAACGCCATACTATCGGGCCCATGCTCTTTGATTGCGGCGAAAAACTTGCCTGCAACCAGATCAAGCGCTTCTTCCCAACCCGCGTCGCGCTTGCCGATCTGCGGTGCGAGAAGACGACCCTCGAGATCGAGGGTCTCGCCGAGTGCCGAGCCCTTTGAACATAAGCGCCCAAAATTGGCGGGATGATCAGGGTCGCCTTCGATTTTTGCACCACCTTTGCCGTCTGGCGTCGCCAACACGCCGCAACCGACACCGCAATAGGGGCAAGTGGTGCAGATGCTCATTCGGCTGCAATCCGCGCCAAAACATCTTCGCGGTTGATCAAGATATGACCATCCTCGACTTTAACCTCATAAGTGCGAACCTCACCTTCATCGACGCCTTGCGCCACGCCGGTATTCAGATCGAATACCCAGTTATGCAACGGGCAGGTGATCGATTCACCATGTTGGATACCGTTCGATAACGGGCCGCCTTTATGCGGACATTTGTCATCTATGGCGAAGATTTTATCCTCGGCGGTGCGGAAAATTGCAACACATCCATGTCCGGTTTTCACCAGCCGTGCGCCTTGTTGCGGGATGTCTTTGACTAAGCCGATATCTATAAAATTGCTCATTCTGCTGCCACCTGTGTTAGATCTGCCATTGGCGTAAATTCATGCGCCTCGCCGCCTTTGGCACGTTCTGCCCAAGGGTCTTTTTGGTAGAATTTTTGCGAATAGAAGAAACGTTCTGCGAGGACCTCGCGACCTTCGGTATCCTCGACAATTTTCTCTTTGACCCAATCGAGGCCAACTTTGGCTATCCATTTATAAGGCCGGTGCAAATACTGTGCATTCTCGCGGTAAAGCTGGTAAAAGGCAGCGCAATACTCGATGGCTTCCTGTTCGGTTTCCACGTGACACATCAAGTCGGTCTCGCGCAGATCCATGCCTGCCGCCCCTCCAACCAGCAATTTGTAACCGCTATCGACGCAGACAATTCCAAAATCCTTACAGGTAGCTTCGGCGCAATTGCGCGGGCAACCGGATACGGCGAGCTTGAATTTATGCGGCGACCAAGCGCCCCAAAGTTTCTTTTCCAACTGAATCCCAAGACCCGTTGAATCTTGCGTTCCGAACCGACAATGTTTTGAGCCAACACAGGTTTTGACCGTCCGCAAACCTTTGGCATAAGCATGGCCGGAAACCATGCCCGCCGCGTTCAGGTCGGCCCAGATCGCCGGCAAGTCTTCTTTCTGAACCCCCATCAAATCAATACGCTGCCCGCCGGTTACATGGACCGTCGGCACATTATATTTGTCGGCCGCGTCCGCGATGGCGCGCAGCTCATTCGGGGTGGTCATGCCGCCAAACATCCGAGGTACAACGGTGAACGTGCCGTCTTTCTGGATGTTGGCATGCACCCGTTCGTTGATGAAACGGCTTTGCGCATCGTCAACATATTCCCCGGGCCATTCACAGATCAGGTAATAATTCAGAGCAGGGCGGCAGGATGCACACCCGCCCGAGGTTTTCCACTGCAATTCCTGCATAATCGCTGGAATGGTTTTTAACGCCTTGGCGCGGATTAGTTTTCGGACGTCATCATGTTGGTGATCGGTGCATTTGCACATGCCGCCCGCCTCGGGCAACACAAACGCGTCGCCAAGGGTGAAGGCGGTCAGTTGTGTGGTCAGGCCAAGGCAGGTTCCACAAGATGTGGAGGCCTTGGTGATGGCCTGAACATCGGCGAGCGAGGCTGCCCCATTCTGGATGGCCGCGACGATATCGCCCTTGGAAATGCCGTTGCAGCCGCAGATTTCTGCATCATCCGGCAAGGCTGCAACGGCTGCCATTGGGTCCTGGGGGGACCCTCCGGCGAAGGCGGGGCCAAATATCAGGGTGTCGCGTATCTCGCTGATATCCTCCTTGTCCTTAAGTTTTTGAAGGAACCATGGGCCGTCGGCTGTGTCGCCGTACATGACGACGCCGATGATTTTTTCGTCCTCGATGACGAGGCGTTTGTAAATGCCGCGCGTCGCGTCGCGGTAAACGATTTCTTCGCGCCCGTCTTTTTCAGCAAAATCTCCAGCCGAGAATAAATCACAGCCAGTGACCTTCAGTTTGGTCGAAATTTCAACCGGTTTGAACGTGTCATGGAACCCCAGTAAATTGCGCGCTGCCACCTTGGCCATGTCGTAAAGCGGGGCTACCAAACCATAGACGGCGCCTTGATGTTCAACACATTCGCCGATGGCAAAAACTTCAGGGTCGTCGGTGCGCATTTCATCATTAACCAGCAGACCACGATTGTATTTCAGGCCAGCCGCTTGTGCCAAACCAAAATTCGGGCGGATGCCAACGGCCATAACCACCATATCCGCTTTGATCTTCGTGCCGTCATCCAACACCACGCCTTCGACCTCATCCTCGCCGAGGATTTCCTTGGTGTTGGCACCGCATAGAATGTCGATGCCGCGTTTTTCCAATTCGCGCTGCAACAAAAAACCCGCCGATT
>CAZYMT010000066.1:0-3176 GCA_964649035.1 uncultured Rhodobacterales bacterium | reverse complement strand
AGAATGTCGATGCCGCGTTTTTCCAATTCGCGCTGCAACAAAAAACCCGCCGATTGATCGAGCTGGCGTTCCATCAGATGTGGCATCAGGTGCACAACCGTGACCTTCATGCCTTGCGCGGATAGACCCGCAGCGGCCTCAAGCCCCAACAATCCACCGCCAATAACGACAGCGCTGGCATTGGGGCGTTTCGCGTAATCGAGCATTTTATGCACGTCACCAAGGTCGCGGTAGGCCATCACGCCTTCCAGATCACGCCCTGGGATAGGGATGATAAAGGGCGAGGAACCCGTGGCAATCAGCAGCTTGTCATAGGGAACTTCACCGTTTTCGCTGATGACAACTTTGCGCATCCGGTCAATGCCGGTAACCCATTCGCCAAAACGGCAATCAACGCCCGCCGCGTCATACCATTGCGTATCATGGGTAACGATTTCCTCGTAGGTTTTGTCGCCCGACAGAACCGGCGACAGCATGATGCGGTTATAATTCCCGCGCGGTTCCGCCCCGAAAAGGGTGATGTCATAAAGTTCATCATTAGCCTTAAGCAGGTGCTCCATAGCGCGTCCAGACGCCATGCCAGCCCCGATAACAACGAGTTTAAGTGGCATTATGCTGCTTCCTTTTTTGTGTGGCCATGTTCGTAATCCTCAAGGAATTGCAGAACTTCGGCGCGGTATTTGTAATAGTCGGGGTGGTCCAACAGGGCTTGTCTTGTGCGTGGGTGGGGCAATTTGACGTCCATGATTTTGCCAATGGTTGCCTGTGGGCCGTTGGTCATCATGATGATGCGATCCGATAGCAACACTGCCTCGTCGACGTCATGGGTGACGCAGATGGCGGTGACTTTGGTGCGGGACCAAACCTCCATCAAGACTTCCTGTAATTCCCAGCGGGTCAGGCTGTCGAGCATGCCGAACGGTTCGTCCAGCAGTAGTAACTTTGGTGATAGGGCAAAGGCACGGGCGATGCCGACGCGCTGTTTCATGCCGTTGGACATGCTGGCGGCGGATTTATCCATCGCGTCGCCAAGGCCAACTCGTTCGAGGTAGTATTCGACGACTTCTTGGCGCTCAGCTTGGGTGGCTTTCGGGTAAACCTTGTGCACACCAATCGCGACGTTTTCTTTGGCCGTAAGCCACGGGAAAAGGTTTGGCGATTGAAAGACAACGGCGCGTTCAGGGTCTGCGCCCTCGACATGTTTTCCGTCCAGAATGATCGCCCCTTTGGAGATTTCATTAAGGCCGGCGGCCATGGTCAGCGCCGTAGATTTCCCGCAACCGGAATGGCCGATGATGGAAATAAACTCACCTTTGTTGATCGAGATATCAAAGTTTTCCACAACGGTCAGCGGCCCTTTGGCCGTCGGATAAATCTTGTGGACCTGCGAGAATTGCAGATAGCGCGCGTCATGCGTGCTGACCGCAGCCTCACGGTAAACTTTGGGGGCCATGTTGTGAACAGCTTCGATATCGGGCAATAAACGCGTGCCATCGCCTGCCGATTTGACGCCGATATCCATCAGATATTTGGTCACCTCGGCGCGCAGTTTGATGAATACCGGATTGTCGTTCATGGCCGTGCGATCACGCGGATGCCGAAGGTTTACTTTGAACTCGGGGCCAAAGGTGGCGTTCGGGCCGGGGTTCAAGGGGACGATCCGGTCGGCGAGCAAAATCGCCTCATCCACATCGTTTGTCACTAGAATAATGGTCTTTTTCTCAAGCTGGCTGATCTTGCCGATCTCGTCTTGAAGGTTGGCACGGGTCAGCGCATCAAGGGCGGAAAGCGGTTCGTCGAGCAACAGAACCTCGGGCTGCATCGCCAAGGCACGGGCTACCGAAACACGTTGACGCATACCGCCCGAAAGCTCGGCTGGGTGGCGGTCAACAGCGTGGTTCAGGCCAACCATGTCGATATATTTGTCGATAATGGCAGCGCGCTCGGATTTCGATTTCTTCGTGTGCACCGCGTCAACGGCCAGCGCAACATTGCCGCGAACTGTTAGCCAAGGCATCAAGGAATAGGATTGGAAAACCAACCCACGCTCTTGCCCCGGTTCAGTGATCTCCGCGCCGCGAAATTCAGCCGTGCCGCTATCAGGCATTTCCAGACCGGCAAGAATATTCATCAGCGTGGTTTTACCCGATCCCGAAAATCCGAGGATAGCGATGAATTCGCCTTCCTCAACCTCCAGATTTATATCCGCCAGAATTTCACTTTTCTGACCGTCCTGCATGTAAGATTTTGAGACGTTTTTTAGGGAAAGAATGCTCATGCCGCTTACCTTGTTTCTTCAAAGGTGGACATGGATTGAAAGGCGAACATTACGCGGTCCAGCAGATAGCCGATGATCCCGATGGTGAATACCGCCACCATAATCCGCGCCAGACTGTCGGACGATCCGTTCTGGAATTCGTCCCAGACAAATTTGCCCAAACCGGGGTTTTGCGCCAGCATTTCAGCGGCGATTAGAACCATCCAGCCAACGCCCAGTGACAGGCGCATACCGGTGAAAATCAGCGGTAGGGCCGAGGGGAGAACCAGTTTGGTGATCTTGGTGCGGGTGCTTAGTTTTAAGACCTTGCCAACATTCACCAGATCCTTGTCGATACTGGCAACGCCAAGGGCGGTGTTGATGATTGTGGGCCAGATCGAACATAGGGTCACCGTGATCGCCGAGACCATAAACGCCCTGGAGAACATCCCCGAATTACCCGCGTACACGGCCGAGACAATCATTGTCACAATCGGCAATCATGCCAGCGGCGATATGGGTTTGAAAATCTGGATGATCGGGTTCATGGCGGCGTTAAAACTGGGGGAAAGGCCGCTCATGATGCCAATCGGTACGGCAATCAGGGTGGCGATGGTAAAGCCAAAGAGCACCGTCTTGATTGAGGTCCAAATCTGGTCGTAATAGGTTGCAGGTCCGGTGAATTTCCGGTCCTTGACCTGATCGGCGTTACCCTCGGCAATTAGCGTAGCGTTGCGAATATCGAGGCGTTCATAAAACGCGACTTCTTTGGCTTTGATACGTTGGTAATCAATGTGCAGCTCGCCAACTTGTTCCCAAACCTGCATCGGTCCGGGGATAGTGCCAAGGCTGGTTTGAACTTTTGGGGCTAGCGTTGCCCAAGCCATCAGGAATATCAAAATGGCCAGTAACGGCGTGC
>CAZYMT010000065.1:0-15093 GCA_964649035.1 uncultured Rhodobacterales bacterium | reverse complement strand
CCAGCACCCGCTGGTCCACACCCTCAAAGCGCCCACAAAGCAAGGTGATCCCCTTGGCCTTACTAAAGCGTCGCGCCATCGCTTGGTCGAAGGGTTTTCCGCGCGGCGATAAATAGATCACCGGCCAGTCCGCACGGGCCACGCCCTTATCGGCAAAATCAATTGCCTTACCAACGACATCCGCCCGCAAAACCATACCAGCCCCGCCGCCCGCAGGCGTGTCATCAACATTGCGGTGCTTACCGTCGCCAAACATCCGAATATCAATCGGCTCAAGGCCCCAAAGCCCTTCTTGCAAGGCTTTACCCGTCAAAGATCCCCCAAGAACCCCCGGAAACATCTCAGGAAACAAGGTCAGAACCTTGGCTTTCCACGCGCCAACAATATCGGGACTATCCTCGATCAACGCCCGCGGCTTGGCCGAGGCTGCAATAGAAATACGTCCGTGGGATTTAGTGTGTTTTGTCATGAAAGGGTATGTGTCACAAAACTAAGGAGGTGTCGATCTATCCCTGATAAGTCGCCGCATATTCCGCTGGGATTTCGACAACATAAAACCCGCCCGCGAATGTCAGTGCAATAATTCCTGCGATGGCCAGCCCCACCGAAATGATCCCGTAAGCAATTCGGTTCCGTTTGCGATCCGCGACACGTTTACGTGCCAGCCAGACGAAAGCACAAGCGATGTGGGCGAAGAATGCGGATACGGCTAGGAAATAATAGGGGACAAAGAAAAAGTAGACGGGAAATATGTGCATCCCTGCCGCTGCGAAATAGAAATTTGTGTCCAGCCCTGAAATCCGTCCAACCAGCACCGCCGACACATGGACGCCTAGGAAGAACGCGATATATCCGCCGGAAATTGCCTGTAGTCGATCGAAGAACCCGCGCCGCTGCCCCCATCGTTTGACAACAAACCGAATGCCGGAACCCACCTGATAGGTCACACAGACCAGCAGCAGAATTTCGACCGGAAGAAACCGATATACGTGCCGAAAACCCTCCATAAAGGCGATATGCGTAGGCACACCGCCAAGGGCGACAAGATGGTTCAGGATATGGACAAGCACATATGCCCCGATAACAATCGCCGACATACGGTGCAATTTATGCAGCATATTGATCCCCTCACGCTTACGCTCTAAGCTGAAAATAGATATAATAAACCAACGCTTAGCACCAGTATTTTAAGGAATCTAATTATGACCGACGTCAAACTCCTCGGATTGCCACCCAGCAGTTATATGCGCACCGCTATGATGGTGCTGGAAAACAAAGGCGTCCCCTACAGCGTCGAAACCGTCGACTTCCGCGCCCCCGAATTTGAACGCCACCACCCGTTCAGCAAAGTTCCGGTCCTGCGCCACGGCAATGTCGAGCTGTTCGAAACCCTAGCCATCGCCACCTATATCGATGAGGCATTTGACGGCCCTGCCCTGCAACCCGAAAACCCCGCCAACAAAGCCGTAATGTTGCAATGGATCAGTGCCACCAACGACTATTTCTATGAAAGCTTCGTGCGCAATTGCGTCACCGAACGTTTCGTAAAACCCATGCGCGGCCTAGAACCCGACGAGGCCCTGATCGCCGCCGAAAAACCCACAATGGCCAAGCATCTGGACATCCTGGAACGCGTTCTTGTCAGCAATGATTACCTTGCGGGCAGCGAAGTCAGCCTAGCCGATTTCTTCCTAGCCCCGATCATGTTCTATTTTGCCATGACGCCCGAGGGCAAAGACCTGCTGCCAAAGCACCCTGCCGTGCAGGCATGGGACGAGCGGATGGCGGAGACTAAGAACTATGACCAGATCAATTCGGTTGGGTAGGATATTTTTGAGTATTGCTGGATTTTGGCAACCACTTACCCACAATGATCAAAAGCTAGATTGCCCTGACAATTAGCGTTTCGGGGGGCTCGGACAGCATTTCCTCGATGCTAGCCCAGCCGCCTGACGCCACCAGATTATCAATATGATCGCTGTGCATTTGTTGGGTTTCCCACTCTTCAACAAGTGTATAACCATGCGCGTTAGCGGTATCCTGAAAAACCCGAACGCCTATGCAGCCCGCAATTTTCGGCAGATCCGTACCCACAGATTTCATCGTCGCACGAAAATCCTCGCTACGATCAGGCTTAGCCCTAAATGTCACAATTACGGTGTGATATGTTGTCATTCGTCTGTACTTTCCTATTTGCATTCCATCAATATAATTTCATTGTTGAAAGGCAAAATGGTTAGATGGAAGTTTAATTTCTTGCCTTATTCATGAAAGTAGAACTTCAATACATTCTATCAACATGGAATTCTGAAATATGCCTTTCAATAATGAACCCACCGACTGGGATGACCTTCGGCTATTCCTTGTGGTCGCCACAGAAGGGAACCTGTCAAAAGCCGCTGCTATCAGCGGCACAAGCGCGCCAACCCTAAGCCGGAAAATGAGCCGCCTGGAAGCGCAACTGAACCTGTCACTATTTGAACGTCATTCTTCGGGGTTCACCCTAACCGCACACGGTCATTCGCTGCTTAATCGGGTCAGGGAAATGGATGCACAATCCCAATCCATCAAGACATGGCGCGCCAACCTAGATCCACGCCCGATCGTCAGAATTGCCGCCGGATCATGGACCAGTGTCTTTCTGGCCAATAACATTTTAAACTATACTGATCCGGTTTCGGGCCCAAGGATTGAACTTCTTACCGGTGCGCAATTCCTGAACCTTTCACGCCGCGAGGCGGATATCGCAATACGGAACAGGACACCCGAACAACAGGGTTTCCGGCGTAAACGCATTGGTTCCGTCGGTTTTGCCATCTACGGCTCACCTGAATATTGTCGAAACAACCCCCTCGCCGTGACCGAGGAGCGCTACACAGCATGCGACTGGATTGTCCCGTCAGTTGCGGGCGGCAGCGGTTCGTCGTCCTATTGGCTTCGAAGCCGCATCGGCGATCGCGCCCGATTAGTTTGCGCCACTTCCCACGCTGTCCTCGAAGCATCCGCCATCGGTGCAGGATTATGCGTTCTGCCCTGCTTTGTTGGATCAAGCGACCCACGCCTGCAACAATGCTCAGATCCAATTGAAAGCCTGCGACATACACAATGGCTGGCCAGCCTAGATGAAATTGGCAAGCAGACACATGCCCGAAAAGTCATGCGCGGGTTAGCCGCAGTTTTTGAGGAAAATGTCCGGTTGTTTGAAGGGGGAAATCTAGCCGATCACTAGTTTACGCTAAACAACCCCTCCGGCGGATCGGCAACAATCCGGCCAGTGGTCAGGTCAACCGTTGGTACGGCCTCCTTGGTAAACGCCATCAGCACGGGTTCTTTCATACCAGCGCCTGTGATCTCAAGAATATCGCCTGCGCCGTGATTCTGCACAGATTTCACTTTGCCCAGTACAACACCGCCCGTATCTACGCCCTCCAACCCGATCAGGTCGGAGTGGTAGAATTCGTCGTCCGGCAACACCGGCAAGCGGCTCCGTTCGGTGTATAAGCGGGTGCTGCGCATGGCGTCAGCTTCCTCTTTGGACGAAAGGCCGATATTTGCCGCAAAGCCGCTATTGATGTTGCGGGTTAGTTTTATCTCGAATGAGCGTCCGTCTTCGGTCGTTAGCGGGTTGTAATCGCCGATCGCCTTTGGATCAGCGCAGAAACTTTTCAAACGCACTTCGCCTTTGACGCCAAACGCGCCGGATATTGCGCCTACGCAGACTAATTCAGGTTTTTCGGCCATGTTTAACGCTCCAATATACTCGCCAGTAAGGCGTCTCGTTTTTCCCAGTCAACCGTTTCCAGTTCCGGCGTCAGGCTATCCTCAACCGGCCAGCCGATACAAAGATATGCCACTAACGCCCAATCATCGGGCACGTCAAGATCATCCGCCAATTGTTTGGGGTCAAGGATGGAAACCCAGCCGAGGCCAAGCCCCTGCGCGCGCGCCGCCAACCAGAAATTCATGATCGCCGAGACCACGGAATACCGCCGCGCCTCGGGCATGGTTCCGGCACCCAGCCCTGCACCTTTATCAGTGCCATCATCGCAAAATATGGCCAGCTGAACGGGGGCTTCGCGCATGCCGGACAATTTCAATCCCGCATAGATTTTCGCCCGGTCTCCCTTGTAGCCGTCTAATGCCTGGGCATTCGCCGCCTCAAAATTCTTCAATGCCGCAGCCCGCGCCGGCGCAGAATTCACCGCCACAATCCGCCAAGGTTCGGACAGACCAACCGAAGGGGCCAGTCGGATCGCGGTTAAACAATCGTCAAGAATTTCGGAATCAACCGGATCAGTTTTGAAATGCCGGACATCGCGGCGCCAACGCATCAAATTACGTAGTTCAGTCTGGAATTCTGGTGAAAAGCTACGCATCACAGAAGGCCTCGTAGCGAAGTTGAAATGCAAAACGGCCCCCAACCGAAAGTTTGGAGACCGCTTCTTTTTTTCCGTGACCAAAGGCGCAGATACTACGTTTATTGCCATTTCCGACATGTTTGGCGCCAACGACACCAATCCAATAACGTGTTTCCATATCTACGCCCCCTGTTCTTGGGGTCAGCTTATTCGGACTTTGCTTCTTCCGCAACTTCCTCGGCAGCAGCTTCTTCAGCTGGTGCTTCAACCGCTGCTTCTTCAACAACTTCTGCTGGTGCAGCAGCCGCTTCGGCAGCTTCAGCCGCTTTAGTTGCTTTTTCTTCAGCACGCTCAACAGCAGCCTTACCAGGCGTACCTTTTTTGGCATTCGCACGTGTTTTCTTTGGCAAGATACCTTCGGCTTCTAGGAAGCGCGCAACGCGGTCAGTAACCTGTGCGCCTTCGCCCAACCAGTATTTCACGCGCTCAAGATCGATTTTCACACGCTCTTCGCTGTCTTTTGGCAGCAACGGGTTGTATGTGCCGATTTTTTCGATGTAACGACCATCGCGCGGCATGCGGCTGTCAGCCACAACAACACGGTAAAAAGGACGTTTTTTGGACCCGCCGCGGGCCAATCTGATTTTAGTTGCCATGAGTAATTCTCCTTATAGATGGCTTATTGGGCTACTGCCCGTCATTCTTGGTTGTCTCGTGATGCCTGATGACCTCAGCAATGATGAAGTTCAGGAATTTCTTGGCAAATTCAGGGTCAAGATTGGCTTTGCCGGCCAATTCTTCCAGCCGCGCAATTTGCGTAGCTTCGCGTGCAGGGTCCGAGGCCGGCAGATCATGTTCCGCCTTCAACGTGCCCACGGCCTGCGTATGTTTGAACCGTTCACCCAGCGTGTAAACAAGGATCGAGTCCAGCCGGTCAATGCTCTCGCGGTGGCCTTTCAGAATTTCAGCGGCTTTGGCTTGATCAGGCGTCATTGCAATGCCTCCGGTGCGGGATGAACATAGACGCATAGCTTGCCTAATTTTGGGTGCGGGTAGTCATAATCATGTGTCAGCCCCATGCGTTCACCCAGCGCTAATGAGCGCGTATTGGCGGGATCAATTAGACTAACGATACGCTTCCAACCGAGAGTATTGTAGACATAATTGCGGGCGGCCTGTGCTGCCTCGAACGCGTAACCCTTGCCTTCGCCATTGGCAAAAACTGTCCAGCCAATTTCCGGTTCTGGCCAGTCTTCGGGATGAAAGATGCCAACCAAACCTATGCTCTGATCGCCGTCTTTCACGTCAAGCATCCATTTCCCGTAGCCACGCAAAGTCCACTGACCGCAAGTGCCCGCCAGCTTTTGCCAAGCCGCAGCGCGGTCCACCGGACCACCAACCAAATGCGAACGTTCCGTGGTCAAGAATTCGGCAAAAGGCTCGAAATCCTGTGCTCCCGGCGCGCGCATAATAAGGCGTTCTGTTTTAAGCGTCGGAATCATTTCTTTTTCCCAAATCCGCTAAGACCCTGCGGCAAATTCGCACCACCTAGACCAGGCAGCGATCCACTCGGAGCCCCAGCGGGGCCGCCCATTGGATCGCTCGGCATGCCAACAGGCATACCGCCCTTACCACCAAGGAGCGCGCCAAGACCTTGGCGCATCATGCCTTTTTTGCCCATTTTACCCATCTTCTTCATCATGTCGCCCATTTGGCGCTGCATTTTCAGAAGTTTGTTCAGCTCGGACACTTCAAGTCCTGCGCCCTTGGCGATACGTTTCTTGCGGCTGGCTTGCAAAAGTTGCGGGTTAGCGCGTTCGCGTTTGGTCATCGACTGGATCAGCGCGATCTGGCGTTTCAGAACCTTGTCGTCCATGCCCGCCGCATCCATTTGCTTTTGCGCTTTGGCCATACCGGGCATCATGCCCATCATGCCTTCCATGCCGCCCATCTGGATCATTTGTTCAAGCTGCTTGCGAAGGTCGTTCATGTTGAACTGGCCCTTCATCATGCGCTTCATCATGCGTTCGGCTTGTTCAGCCTCGATCGTTTCCTGGGCCTTTTCGACCAGACCAACAATGTCGCCCATGCCAAGAATACGGCCAGCGATACGGTCGGGGTGGAATTCTTCCAGCGCGTCCATTTTCTCGCCGAGACCAACAAACTTGATCGGTTTGCCAGTAACCGCACGCATCGACAGTGCCGCACCACCGCGACCGTCACCGTCCATACGGGTCAGAACCACACCGGTAATGCCGATTTTATTGTCGAAATTTTCCGCCGTGCTGACAGCATCTTGTCCGGTCAGACCATCAACCACCAACAATATTTCGCGCGGCTGGGTTGCATCGCGAACCGCCTCAACCTCGGCCATAAGCGTATCATCGATCGACAAGCGCCCCGCCGTGTCGAGCATATAGACATCATACCCGCCAAGCGTCGCCTGTTGTTTGGCACGTTTGGCGATTTGAACAGGGTTTTGCCCTTCGACGATTGGCAGCGTATCGACACCGATCTGCACACCAAGAACCGCCAATTGCTGCATCGCAGCAGGGCGATAAATATCGAGCGAGGCCATCAGCACCCGCTTGCCGTTTTTCTCTTTCAGACGTTTCGCCAGCTTGGCTGTGGTCGTGGTTTTACCACCACCCTGCAAACCAACCATCAGGATCGGCGCGGGTGGATTATCAACCTTCAGCTCGCCAGCATTCACATCATCACCGGCCAACATCGCGACCAGTTCGTCATTCACAATCTTGATGACCTGCTGGCCCGGTGTCACGGATTTGGTAACCGCTTGACCTGCCGCCTTAACCTGAACCGCCTTAACAAAATCGCGCGCCACTGGCAGCGATACGTCTGCCTCAAGCAGGGCAACCCGCACTTCGCGCAGGGCCGTTTCGACATCCGCCTCGGATAGCGCACCTTGTTTGGTAAGCTTATCGAAGACACCTGTTAGGCGTTCGGATAGATTCTCAAACATATGCGGCCCTCCAAGCCTTGTTCCAAACGACAATCGCACCAGTGGGCGTAACACGCTGACTGGTGGCGATCCCTGCATCATGCGGGGACCGGAAAGCTAGACTCTCCGGAAGTTGAACGTGCATTAGTTGAAATAGGTGCTAGGGTCAAGGGGATCAAGCGGAGGCACCATGCCCAAACAAATCCTATTGCTGCGTGGCATCAATGTCGGTGGTCACAATAAACTGCCGATGAAAGACCTCGCGCTGATCCTCGAAGGATTGGGGGCGAGCGATGTGCAAACCTACATCCAATCTGGCAACGTGATTCTGTCCGGCGCTTTGCGGGAAGCCGCGATTTCCGATGCGATTGAGGCAGCTAAAGGGTTCCGTCCGCAAGTGCTGCTAATCGACGCCGACAAGTTCCAGCGTATCGCCAAAGTGAACCCGTATCCGGAGACCACGACCGAAGGTAAAACCCTGCATATCTGGTTCCTATCCGCGCCCGCACATTTCGACGATGCAAAAGCCGCCGAATTGGCGACCGAGACCGAACATTTCCATGTGACCGAACGCGCGATCTATCTGCACGCGCCGGACGGCATAGGACGGTCCAAATTGGCGGCGAAACTGGAATCGCTCGCAGGGGTTCCGGCGACGGCGCGCAACTGGAATACGATTGCCAAACTGTTGGAGATGCTGGATGCCTAAGCTTGTAGCTGGATATCGCCCAGACCTCATCGCCACGATCACCCGAATGCACGCCACCTATTACGCCAACCTCGTTGGCTTTGGCGAAACGTTCGAAACAACCGTCGCAAACGGCCTATCCGAATTCATCCCGCGCCTAGGCAATCCCAAAAACCAAATCTGGACGGTGGTGAAAGGGAATGAAATCCTCGGCTCCATCGCCATTGACGGGCAGGATTTGGGCGCCAACATCGCCCATCTGCGCTGGTTCATCGTCAGCGATAAATTGCGCGGCGGCGGTTGGGGGCGAAAACTGCTGCAGGCAACAACCGAATTTTGCGACCAACAAGGCTTCAGCGAAACCCATCTGTGGACATTCAGCGGCCTCGACGCTGCACGCCGCCTTTACGAAATCAACGGATTCACCCTTAGCGAACAAGCAAGCCGAAGGCAGCCAATGGGGCAAAACCGTGATCGAGCAGAAATTCATCCGCACCCCGTGACAATCCCGCATCTTGGCAACCCCCACCAAAATTGTTATCTGCCCCACATGACCTATACAATCGCCGCTTTATATCATTTCACCCGTTTCGACGACGTGCCCGCAATCCAACTGCCGCTTCAGGCGCATTGTGATGCGAACGGCGTCAAAGGTTCCCTGCTGATTGCCCATGAAGGCATTAACGGCACCATCGCTGGAACCCGCAAAGGGATCGACTCGGTTCTTGCGTATATCCGCGCCCTTCCCGGCTGTGCCGATTTTGAGCATAAGAAAAGCCTCGCCACCGAGGCACCGTTCCTGCGCATGAAGGTCAAAAAGAAAAAAGAGATCGTCACCATGGGCCAGCCCCAAGTCGATCCCACGGCCAATGTTGGCAACTATGTCGCGCCGGAAGACTGGAACGACCTGATCACCAGCGACGACGTGGTCCTGATCGACACCCGCAACGATTACGAATACGCAATTGGCACGTTTGAGGGCGCAATTGACCCGGAAACCGCCAGTTTCAGCGAATTCCCCGCATGGTGGGAAGCCAACAAATCCCGTTTCCACAATAAACGCGTCGCCATGTTTTGCACCGGCGGTATCCGTTGCGAAAAATCCACGAACTATCTGCTGGGTGAAGGCGTCAAGGATGTGTTCCACCTAAAAGGCGGCATCCTGAAATACCTCGAAGAAATCCCCGAAGCCCAATCCACATGGAACGGCGAATGTTTCGTATTCGACAGCCGCGTATCGGTTGGCCACGGCTTGGCCGAGGGCCCCTACCACCTATGCTACGCCTGCCGCCGCCCGATTTCGGACGCCGATATGGCGAAACCGGAATTCGAAAAAGGCGTTAGCTGCCACCAATGCATCAATGAACATGACGAAGACCGCCGCGAGCGTTTCCGCGAACGGCAAAAACAGGTGATGTTGGCCGAAAAACGCGGTGGGCAGCACATTGGGCAACAGGACGAGTTGGGTTAAGACTAAACCTCGGCGATATGATTATCGCGCCAGCGGACAGCTCTTCCCTCTTTCCCAAAGGCATTCCTGCCCGCCAGTCGTGATATAATACAGTATGTCCGCTTCAATATCATCGGTTGATAAGACTTGCTCACCTAAAATTTGAATCCAATATTCTGTCCGTGAGGATTTTCTAACGCCAAATATCTTCGATTTTGGAGCCATAGATATGCCGAACAAAATCTCGGATGTGGTTTCTCTATGTCGATTAAAGCCGACGCAATTTGCCTCAACACACGAAAAGCCGCCCTCTTCCAAGTAAAATACGGCTTCCCGTTGGCTCATTCCCGCAAGTGCAGATAATGCCGAATCTCGTAAATTTATTGAGCTGTCGCTTCCTTTGAGGAAGCTCGCGTCGCTAACAATTTTACTTCCTTGTGGCGTTAAAGTGCTATGGGTTGATGCGCCACATCCGGTCATCAACACCAGCGAAAATAGGACGCCAATAATCCGCAATTTGGTTAGGCTAGCTGCCGATACTCTTTTCATAAACGATCCGCCCCTTCCAGCCGCACAATCACTGCCCGCATCACCCCAAGCGCATCTCGTATATCCTCCGCCGAAATCCCCTCCGACGTTTCATTTGCCCAGATATGTTGCGTCTCTGATAAGGCCTTCATCGTCGCCCGCCCCGCCTCCGTCGGCGACACTAGTTTCGCCCGCTGATGCGCTGGATTGTCGAGGAACGCAATCTTGCCTTCCCCCTCCAACACATTCGACAAGCGTTGCACACTTTGCCGCGACAGCCCCATTTCGCGGGCAATTTGCGACACAGTTTTATCCGCTGGCATCACCGTCCCCAGCACCTGCCACCGCGCCGCCGTCAAATCAAAAGGGGCGGAGATACGATCTGCCGCCCCCAAAAACGCACCGTTCAGGCGAAAGGTGGTTAGCAGCAATTCCGACACCGCATCACCCGCTTTTGTACGCTCAACTTTCATACCGCCTCGCCTAATTGTTCAGCGTCAGGATAAAGCCTTTGACGGCATCCGCAACCACCTCCGGCGCATCAAGATGAACCCAGTGACCTGTGTCCGGTACCATCGTCGGCGTAATTTTCGTAAAATGATGGATCGCCGCCGGATTGTCATTGGCCGGCGTGATCAGAATTTCGAGAGGGCCCGAATACCCCGCCAACGCCACCTCCGGATTCCAGTTTATCAGCGCCTGTGCAAACCCAAGCCGCGCATCTGGATCAACCACATCTGCATCCGCCTGTATCTGCGCAATCACCTCCCGGTTACTGCCCCCGATCGAGGCATAATAGCCCTTTACCGCCTCCGCCCCGTCCGGCCCGGCAATCGCCGCCATAAACCCGTCGCGTATTTCGGCAGGCATTTGGCGGGGGTCCGTGGCCGGATCAACCAGCATCACGCCCGCAACCTGATCCCCATGCGCACCCGCATATTCCAAGGCCGTACCAACACTACCGCTATGGGCAACGATCACAAACCGCTCCAATTCATATGCTGCAACTACGGCCTGCAAGTCGGCCGCCCGCGCTGCGAAACTATAATCGCCAGCCCCATGCGGTTCCGACGCGCCATGCCCCGAAAAGTCAAAGCTGTATCCGGTGCCGAGCACCTGCATCACCGGATTCCATTGCGAGGCCCTTGCAGAATCGCCGTGCAAAAACACAATCGGCATAACCCCAGCTTCGCCAACACTATAAGTCGCGATCTGATTTTCCGGTCCAGTTATCATCATAATATTCATTCCTTTATCTGCGTCCAAATTTTCAATTCCCGACCAAGCCCCCATCGGAAGGCCCACTGAAATCGCCGTGGCCGCGGTTAGGCGCACCATCTGACGTCTTGTGATTTTATATGCCATAGCATCCTCATATTGACAGCATGTTGTCATATATTCACACTTGACAACATACTGTCAATATAAATATTCACCGCGCAGCCGAATTGGTTCGCTGATCGTCGTCAACAAGCCAATTCTCATGTTAAGATTTCTAAGTTAGATGGAGGGTAACAGCACCCAAACTACCAAATTCCGCTTGTACCGTCGCGCCCGGGTCAGGAAAAACCACATCGCAAATCAGCCCCGTGGAAACCCAATCTCCTGCCCGCAAAGGTATTCCGCGCACCCGCAAATGATTGGCAAGCCAGATCACAACGTCAACCGGATTACCCAAAGCATTCGCCCCGATCCCTTCGGTCACAAACGTACCGTCAACGCTGACCCGAACAGTTTCGCTGGCCAAATCCATAGCCGCGTCAAACGCCACGCCGTCCCCGTATGTAAACGCCTGATTCATAGCCCCATCCGCAATCAACCATCGCGCATCATCCTTTGCCGTTCCAGGCAAACGCTTATTCGCCAGCTCAAAAACCGGATGCACCGTGGCGATTGCCGCCGCTACTTCGTTAGCCATAAAATCCGCCGCGCGCGGTGCGAGATCGCTTTTCATACGAAACCCGATCTCCGCCTCGACAATCCGCAAATCATTGGCATCCACCGAAAACTCCGCCGGACTTGGCATCACATAGGGCGCATACATCGGACCACAAAACGGCTCCTCCAACCCCAACATTTCACGCGCCGCAGCCGAGGTCACGCCAACTTTCCAGCCAACGCGCGGCAGTGCCATAGCATCTGCCATCGCCTCCTGCTCAGCGTAAGCCGCATCCAAATCTACAGGCACCTCACACGGATATTCCGCCAACCGCACACTAGCCAATCGTGCCTTTGCAAGGGTTTCGCCCAACCTCATGCCACCACCAAACGTCGTTCCCGAATAGGCAGATGTATGATCGCCGAGAACGCTCCGACCCCGACGCCAACCCACCAGACAACATCGTAATTACCGTAAATATCGTACATTTTTCCGCCCAGCCAAACACCCAGAAACGAGCCCAACTGATGGCTGAAAAACACCAGCCCAAACAGCGTTCCCATATAGCGAATGCCATAAATATGTGCGACCAGCCCCGAGGTCAGCGGCACCGTCGCCAACCACAAAGCCCCCATCGAGATGGAAAAAATCACCACCGTCACCGGCGTCATTGGCATCATGATAAACCACGCGGCAATCACCGTACGCCCCGCATAAATTCCCGCCAACAGATACTTTTTCGGATATTTTTTACCCAGCCAACCCGCCGTAACCGTCCCGATAATATTCGCCGCCCCGATCATCGCAATCGAAAACGCCCCCAGCGCCGAGGTCGTCGAAATCCCGATCGCCGCCAGCATTCCACCGGGGTCAATTGCCCCGCAAATTTCGGTCACAAAAGCCGGAAAATGTGCGGTCACAAACGCCAGCTGATAGCCGCACGAAAAGAACCCCACAAAAATCATCATATAGGATGGGTCTTTGATGGCCCTGACCAGAATGGTGCCCATGCTCTCCTCAAGCTCGGCCCTCGTCGCCGGAGGGTCGGAGCGCATAAGCGGTAAAACCAGAATGACCGCCAACGCGACCACAGCAAAGATCAAAAACACCTGCGACCAATTCATAGAATTCAGCAGATATTCCGCAATCGGTGGCCCGATAATCTGCCCGCCAGACCCCGCCGCCGTCGCAATTCCCAGCGCCATAGAGCGATTTTCATCCGACGTCGCCCGTCCAACAACCGCCAGAACCACGCCAAAACCCGTTCCCGCCACGCCGAAACCAACCAGCACCGACAACATCTGATGCGCCTCAGGCGTCACGGCAAAACTGCTGAGAACCAGACCAACGGAATAAATCAACGCGCCGGCAATAATCGCACGACGATCCCCGAATTTCTCAGCCAAAGCGCCAAAAATCGGCTGCCCGATCCCCCAAGCGAGGTTTTGGATGGCAATCGCCAGCGAAAACTCGGCCCGTGGCCAATTGAATTCCACAGCAATCGGAATTTGAAAAACCCCGTAGGATGCCCGAATACTGAAGCTTAGCATCAGCACCAGACACCCGCCGATCAAAACCGGCGTAAATAACGTGTTTTTCTTTTCCATAGTATTCTCCCAGACGCTGGAGACTGACGACAGATTAACCAATCGTCAAACGAATAGCGGTTAACAAGGCCATTCCAAATCGTTATGATTACCCAAACAGTTTCGCGGAGAGATCAATGCCCGACGGCCCAATGCAAAATTTCCGCGCACTTGTGGCTGACGGCACGCTTATTGACGACATCGCGCAACGCGGCGCCGTCGAAAAACTGCAACTTCTGCACCAACGTCTGATCCACTATAATCCGGCCAAACCCAAGCGCGTGGGGCTGGGTATGTTTGGGTGGGGGCGCGAAAACATCACGGCCTCGGCCATTCCGGGGCTGTACCTTTACGGCGGTGTCGGGCGTGGAAAATCCATGTTGATGGATATGTTTTTTGAAACGGCCCCCGTCACAAAAAAACGCCGCGTCCATTTCCATGCATTCATGCAAGAAATCCATGACGGTATTTTTGAAGCCCGCAAAACCAACACCCCCGATCCTGTTGAACCCGTCGCGGCCAGCATCGCCGAAAGCGCCACGTTGCTGTGTTTTGACGAGATGCAAATCTCCGACATTACCGACGCGATGATTGTCGGGCGGTTGTTCGAAAAATTGTTTGCGCGCGGGGTCGTGATCGTCACCACCTCCAACCGGCATCCGGATGATTTGTATAAGGACGGGCTGAACCGCAATCTGTTTGTCCCCTTCATCGAGCTGATAAAATCCCGCCTCGACGTCCACCATCTGGAAAGCAAAACCGACCATCGCCAAAACCGTCTGAAAGACATTCCAACCTACCACACCCCGCTCGGAAGTGCGGCTGATCTTGCCATGAATATCACATGGCAAACACTGGCAGGGACGTCGGGCGAACCGCTGGTGATTGAACGAAAAGGTCGCCAAATCACCCTACCCGAATTTCACAATGGCATCGCACGTGCGTCCTTTGCCGATCTATGCGAACGCCCGCTTGGGGCTGGCGATTACCTAGCCATCACGGCCGCAATAAACACGCTGCTTCTGGACAACATACCGAAGCTGTCGCGCGCGAAAAACAACGAGGCCAAACGTTTCGTCACCCTGATTGACACTTTGTACGAGGCCCATATTCGCCTAATCTGCTCGGCGGCAGCGCTACCCGATCACTTGTACGAAGAAGGCCCCGGCGCGTTTGAATTTGAACGCACCGCATCAAGGCTCGTGGAAATGCAATCCGCTGATTGGCTTGGCGAGAAATAGGGGAGGCTCCCGCCCGTCTAAGTTGGATTAGAAATCCAACATTTCCCGTTGGGCCGAGCCTCGCCTGCGGCTCGGAACTAGCCCTCGTCCCAGCGTCAACCTTTTGGCGTTAACACTTTTTATGCATACGCGTTGTGCATAGGTTGTGCATACATTGTGCATAGTGGTTTTCGCAGTTAACGCCAAAAGGTTAACCACCGCGAAGCGCATTTAGAACTGCCCGCGTCGCATAGCCATCGGCCAACATTCCGTGATGAATTTGGTACGCTTGAATTGCTTCGACGCTCGCCGGACCGATCATTCCATCAACGCCGCCAGTATCAAGGCCCATCGCATTTAGACGTTCCTGAATTTCCCGGTTTTGGGCGCGGGTAAGCGGTTGATCATTGCGTGGCCAGCTA
>CAZYMT010000064.1:0-15177 GCA_964649035.1 uncultured Rhodobacterales bacterium | reverse complement strand
ACAATCACATTTTGTGATTGCTTCTGTGGACCAATATTGCACTGCGTTTTACACTGAGTTGGCGTTGATCGAATCCCAAACACCTAGTTGGTTTGCGAACCGCGTTATCCTCATCACTGAGCGGAATCTCGATAAAGCCGAAGTCCGAAACGCGGCGATGTACCACGATTTCAGGAAATCTCCAGATGCCGACGCAGACGATCTGCTGAAGCACCTGCTTGCGGAATTGCGAGAACCCATCTCCATATCTGATTTAGTTATCCGATCTTGCCTTGGCGGGCGCATGTTTCAGGCAATTGTTCTCGCGATATATCGCGATCAAATCATCGCCTCAAAGAAAACTCCAATCGATTATTCGACATCTATCAGTGTGAGGACAGCATAATGACCATTCGTATGAAATTCGACGATGCCGACCGCATTACAATTCACGGCATGCATTATAAGCCAATGGTGCATACCGATAATGGCGTCGTGCTTGACCAAATCGCGTGCCCGGGAGTTACCGAAAGCTATACATTTGACGATCTTACTAAGTTGCTAGCTTCCTGTGAAATGCGGGTTGCGCGTGGGTATTTTGATAGAACGACCCGCGAAGAAGCCCTTCGGGGCGGCGTTGAATTCCTTAGCCAGTTACCCGAAGAGAGCGCTTGTTTTGTTTCCTGGAAAGGAACCTGCGTTGAGGTTTTCTTTGAATTATTCAAGAAAAAGGGAGTTCGAAAAACAGCTCAAAGTATCCTTGCGGCGACAACCGTCATGAGTGAAAAAGTTCACCAAAGGGAGGCAGCAGCACAACAAATCGGTCACAAGCCTCGTGCTGGTGAAAAACTTGAACACCGGATATTCCCGAAGCCAAGTACGTTGCTCTTGTGGGTGCGTGCCTACGAGCAGGCAGGGCATAGTGCGGTCGGTCTAGTGCCTCAATCCCATCGGTCAGGCAATAAGAGCGCACGGTTTTGCATTAAGGCAGAAGCCTTGTTGGCAGCACAAGTCGACAAATATGCGGATTATCAACGTCCGTCCAAGCGGAGCATTGTTGCCGCAACACTGGACGCATTTGGCGCGAAAAATATCGAGCGGATGAAGAGTGGCGAGGAACCTTTGTTGGTGCCATTAAAGCGGACAATCAACAGGCGGATCAGCGCACTTGATCCATACTATATACATTGCAAACGTTTTGGGATCGCTGCAGCCAGCCGAAAGTTCAATGTATTTGAGTTAGGTGTGGCAACAACGCGACCAATGGAACGCGTAGAGATGGACGAGTGGCAGGTTGATTTGATCAATCTTCTGGCTCCAACGGGGCTGCTTGAGCATGTTGACCCGAAATGCCTCGATGAGGTTTTAAGGGGGCGGCGCTGGGTTTGTGCGGCAATAGATCACCGAACCCGCTGTGTTTTGGCGATGCGTCTTATTGAAACACCGGCAGCTTTTGAAGCGGTTAGAACACTCGAGGATGTAACCCGCAACAAAACTGATATTGCGCTCGCTATGGGGTGCGAAAGCCCTTGGGATCAGCATGGTGGAATAAATACTATCGTTACCGATCAGGGCTCAGCCTTTGTGTCACATGAATTCAGAACGGCGGTTACCGATCTTGGTGGAACAATTGAATACCCTCCGGCTGGAGTGCCGACATTGCGGTCCACGATTGAACGCTCATTTAGGACATTTGGCACCAAGCTAATGCCGTTGTTGGCCGGGCGTACATTTTCCAATGTGATTGAGCGCGGCGATTACAATTCAAATTATTGGGCGTCTCTTTCCGATGATGAATTGATCCAGGTGCTCGTAATGTTTGTGGTAGATATCTATCACAACGAACCACATATTGGCCTTCAGGGTGAAACCCCAGCAAATTGCTGGAAACGGCTGGTAAAGGACTATCCGGTTCCATGCTCGCCAGATGGGCATACCCACCGTGCGGTTTTTGGATCACGTCACATGCGTCGCCTTTCAGGGCGTGGTGTACGCGTGTTCAACATTGATTACGCCTGTGACGCCTTGCGCAACCTGTTCATTCATAGCGAACAGCAGGATGTTGAGGTCCGCATTGATCAAAACGATCTCGGATGGGCTGCCGTAAAGATTGGCGACAACTGGCATGCGGCTCCTGCGCTACAGGAGGGGTTTGATGGCGTGTCTTACGCACAGTGGTCGGAAGCAACCCGCGAGCTTCGCGTCAAGCATCGGCGCGATTCTGTTCTTTCACGAGCTGCCGTGTTGCGCGCGCTAAGTCGGATTACGGATATCAACAAAGCGGCCATGCTGCGTACGCGGCTGACACCTTACTGCCCCACGCAGAAACAGCTTGAGCAAAGTGAGCGCGATCTTTTTCTCGGCGTTATCGTTGCACTACCAGCCAATGCGGAACTGACACCACCGCCGGAAGCTGACCTGTTCGATGGCAAAATTGAATTTCCAAAGCCAGATAAGACCTCAGCTTCGTCAATAGATCATCTGGTCATACCCAAGCCCAAACAGGACCAAAGATCGACAGAACCACAGCAGCCCCCGTCGCCGCTGTCCTTCTGGAAAATGGAGGATAAGTGATATGGAAAACGTCAATTTTGCAACCATCAGTGCCAGCATGGCGCAACTTCGCACCAAATTTATCGTTCATGACCGATATGATCATCTGGAGGAGCAATATCGTTTGCTCCTCCAACGGCGACGTATGGATATCAAGCTTGGTCAAGTAAACGAAGCGCGGGGAATTGCCGTTATAGGTGCATCCAGGTCGGGAAAAACAACGGCTGTTGATCGTTTGATCTCCAGTTGCCCCGACATAGCCCACAAGGGAGATGACGGTCAGGTGGATGTGATTTCGCTACGGGTGCCGTCGCCCGCTACACTTAAATATGTTGGCCAAACTATCTTGGACGCACTTGGTTATCCTCTCGAGCGAGAGCGCCAAGCTTGGTATATTTGGGATCTTATTCGCCACCACCTCAAAGAACGGCAGGTATTGTTCTTGCATCTCGATGAGGCGCAGGATTTGTCCGCCAAAGGCACACAGCGTGAAATGCAATCAGTCGTAAACATGCTCAAATCCTTAATGCAGGACAGCGAGTGGCCTGTGGGGATATTGCTGTCTGGAACACCCGAACTGACGGAAATTCTCAACTTCGATCCGCAATTGGGTAGGCGCTTTTTTCCTCTCCAGTTTGCGCCATTAAGTCCCGCTACCGATACGGAGCAAACCCTTCAGCTGGTTGCCGCTTACACTGACGCTGCCAAGGTCAGAAAATCACCGGATTTGGACACTGACGATTTTGCGAAGCGCCTAATCCACGCATCGTCCAACGAGTTTGGCATTTTGATCGAAATAACCATCGGTGCAATTGAGGAGATGCTGATCGCAGGGCAGACCCGTCTCGATATTGGTCTCTTTGCCGACGCGTTCCGAAGGCGAACTGGGTGCGTCGATGCGTTGAACCCGTTTCTTACATCAGGATTTGAACGAATTGATGCGCGCCAATTATTAGGGAAAATGGAGGTCGCGATATGAGGCCGGCTTACCGGAAATTGTCGCTTGTGCTCCCTTTGGGGGCACAAGAAACGGCAACATCATTCGCTGCCAGGCTAGCCAAGCGCAATGGTGTTGGTGCAACGCGCAGCTTTTGTTCTGATATGGGGTTAGATTGGTATAAACTTGTTGTTGGCGACACTAGCGCCGTGGAAGCCCTCGCGATGCTTGGGAGTGTCGATCCAGTAATGCTTGCGCTAAACACCCCCCGACGTATGAACGAAAAATGCTATCGCGTCAGCTATGAAACAATTGGGTTCCGTTATATGGCGCGAACAAAATTACGATTTTGTTCGCGCTGCCTGCAGTCTGACCAACAGAAAACTGGCAGCATTGGCATATACCAGCGGGTCACTTGGCAAATAGACGCCATCAAAACATGCGAGCTTCATGGTTGTTTTCTCACTGAAATTCCGAGTGAGAGTAAATACGGCTCCGTTTGGGATTTCGGCAAACAGGTTCAAAGTCTTGAGAAAGCCAAATACATGTTAGCGCCTGAAATTACGTCGGATATCTCCAACAGGTTGGAAACTTACCTGTTACAGCGAATACGAGCGCCTCATGGGGCGCGATGGATTGACACGTTAGGCCATCACGTTGTTGCACAAACCAGCACTTGGTTAGGCTTGCTGATTGTCCAAGGTGCAAATCCTGAGCTTAGTTCTATTACCGCAACGGATTGGATTGCCTTAGGCGAGGTGGGGTTTGCCATATTGATGCGAGGGTCCGCTGCGTTTTCGAGCAGCCTCAAGGATATCCAAAATCAGGATTCGATTGTCGAACCCAATCATCGGGCGACTTTCTGTGTCTTTTACAATTGGCTTCGTAATCGACGTGATGATCCGGCTTTTGATCCAATTCGGCATGTGTTCAGCGAGTTCCTTTTCAATAATTATCCTTGGCCAACGGGCACCACGATATTTGGGAATGAATTTGGTGAGCAGAAATTATTCTCAATCAGTGCAGCAAGTACCAAATATTCAGTGAGCACGCGGGAAATGGCGACCAAGACGCTTGCGCGGGGCTGTCCACCATCGAGGCTAAGACAAACCGAATTGTGCTCCGAAAATTTATCACTGCAAATCAGGCCAAAGTGTTCGCTGAGGAAATCAGCATTTTGATGGATAGCCAAGACGCAGCAAAGTATCTTGGTTTGAACAAACATGTCTTTGAGCAATTGGTGAAGCACAGGCATATTCCGGGTGTTCGAAAAACGCAGAATAGCCACTGGAAATTTACAGCCGCCATTCTGGATGAATTTGTTAAACGATTGGTCGGTAAGACTAACGCCTCACATGATGCGCATGACGATATCGAAGAGGTTTCCCTCGTGGCAAAAAGGCTGAGTTGTAAATCGGAACACATCATTGAACTCATTCTTAAAGATGAGTTGAAGGCTGTGGTCAGGCTGAGTTCTAAGATGGCGATTCAAAGCATTGGCGTCAGTGTCGACGAAGTGAAAACGGTAATGACTGTCCCGCTAGGATTAGGTTGCACACGTGTTGAGGCGGCACAGCGGTTGAAAATAAGCCGTAATACAACCAAACAACTGCTCAAAACTGGATATCTTTCAGAAAAGACAATCCGGTGCTCACATGGTAGAAAATCTGTACGAATTGTCACTTCGGATTCAATGGCACAATTTGAGGAAAAGTATGTTTCGCTGGGACAGTTGGCACGATCGCTTGATCGCGTGCCCGGTCCTCTTGCGATGCATCTTACATCTCGGGGCATTCATCCCTTGGAGAGCGTTCGGGAAATCAGTAACATTTATCTGAAAACGCAAATTCCGGATCTTTGAGTTTTACACGTGCCAACTTTCCAACAGTATTAGCGGTGTTGTCGTAGGGAGCTATCTATGATCGAAGCCAGAGCGCGCAATTATTACTTAGAACCACAAGAGGTGGATATGCGAGATAAAGCTGTCGTTTGGTTTCCGAGTTAAGTGAAAAAATCCCCTTTATAGTTGTTCTATGCTCCTCCTCATCCAGTTTTACTTCCTCGAAATTGGTTATTCGGGAGGTAGAGGTTCATTGTTTCAAACGGGACTAAAAGTTTGAATCATTTTTGTGGGGCTCGGGGATTGAAAGCTCATGTGAGCGATATTAGTTATAGGTGTATAACATAACTGGTTATAGAGATATAATATACTTCGAAAGCAAATGGAGGCCCGACCGATGGATGCGCTACTTACTCACGCGACGAGCTTATCCCATAAGATGAAAGGCACTGCGCTATTGGCGATGGCCTTTGGGTTGGCCACATTGTTTTCAGGTGGCAACGTCCTGTTCGGTGCAGACGAAGCGCGGGAACTGGCAGGGGCCTTTGTCCCGTTCGTGGTCTGGTTCAATTTCATGGCAGGCTTCCTTTATGTGTTGGCGGCGATCGGCATTTGGCAAGGGCGTAGATGGGCGTGCGGCCTGTCGGCTTTCATCGTGGTTGCGACTGCAGTTGCGGCACTGACTTTTGGCATTCAGGTGATCAACGGCAGCGTGTTTGAACTGCGAACTGTCGGCGCGCTGGCATTACGGATTGGGTTCTGGGCAGTGATCACGATGGTGCTGTATCGTCGGGGAAAACGCTCATGAGCGCGCGAAAACCAACGAAGAACCGAAAGGCCGAGATATTGCAAGTCGCCCTTGATCTTGCATTCGAAAACGGTCCGGACCGGCTTACCACCGGGATGATCGCGGATCGGCTTGGGCTGACGCAACCGGCGATTTACAAGCATTTCAAAAACAAAGACGACATTTGGCAGGGCTTGGCGGACAAGCTATGTAGCTTGATCGCGGCCAACATTGCCGAGACTAGGGATGCCTCTCTGACGGGGATGGCCTGTTTGCGCCAGCTTGTCTTGGGGCATCTGCGTCTGGTGCAGGATCATCCGGCTTTGCGGGAATTATGGTGATGCGGGATTTATCAAAGGCCCAAAGCGCGTCGTTGTTACAGATTAGAGTAAGCATGTCGGAGTTTAGAGATGCCTTGCTTAAAGCCATTCAAGAGGCGCAGTCTAAGGGGCAGTTTCGTTCGGATATAAGCGCGGAGGATGGTGCCACCTTAATATTCGGGATCATTCAGGGGCTCGTTTTAAGACTTCTTTTGTCACGCGACCCGGCGATATTGCTAAAAGATGGAGAGCGGCTGTTGGATCTGCAGTTGTCGTTGCTTGCTGAGCGGGGAGAGAACAATTGAAAAATGGTTTGAAACTGGTGTTTATTACGTTGCCGCTAGTGGCGATCGGTGCGGGTTTTCTTGTGTATACCGTTGCGACCAGCCCGCCGCCGGCGCGTATCGAACTGGCCGAGCGTGCGACGCCAGTTCGCGTGATCATCGCCCGCACCCAGAGCATCACCCCCCGCATCATCGGGTTTGGTCTGGTCAATCCCGCCAGAACCTACGAGGCAATTGCCCAAGTTGCGGGCACGGTGGAATATGTAAATCCGGCGTTACAAAAAGGCGCCATCCTTCCGGCTGGATCGGTGCTAATGCGTCTATCACCAGTCGATTTTAATCTGGCAATCGCACAGGCAAATGCCAACATTCGCGCGGCGGACGCGCGCTTGGCAGAATTGACGGTTTCCGAGGCCAACCAGACCTTGGCGTTAGAGATCGAGAAGCAAGCGCTTGCGCTGAAGATGGCAGATTTGGAGCGTGCCGAAACCTTGCTGGCGCGCGGCGCTATCGCGCAGGCGGTGTTGGACACAGCCCGCACTGGCCATCTGGCGCAGCGCCAAAAGGTTCAGGCATTAGAGGGTAGTCTGGCCCTTTTACCAACCCAACGGGCCGTACAGGTTGAACAGATCACCGTCTATCAGACCGGCCTTGAGACAGCCAAACTGAACCTTGAACGAACGGAGCTGACATTGCCCTTCGCGGCGCGGGTGGCCTCCTCTTCGGTTGAGATTGGGCAATTCGTGCGCATCGGCCAGACCGCTGCCGTGCTGGACGGGATCGAAGCCGCCGAGATCGAGGCGCAGGTGCCGGTAGCGGCATTGCGCAGCCTGATGCAATCGACGCGCATTAACACTGATGTGTTGGCCATCGATGCGTCAATGATGACGGAAACCATTCGCAAACTGGGACTTTCGGCGGATGTGCATCTGCGGCTGGGGCAGGACGTTCTTAGCTGGCCTGCGTCTGTGGATCGTATCAGCGATACAATCGACCAGAAGACTGGAACGCTGGGTGTGATCGTTCGGGTTAACACTGCCTATACCAGTGCCGAACCGGGCAAACGGCCGCCGCTGACCAAGGGTATGTTCGTCGAAGTGACGCTGAAAGCGGACCCTGTTAGCGGTATTATTGTTCCGCGCAGCGCTTTGCGCGATGGGCAGCTATTGGTGGCGGACGAAAGTGACCGCCTGCAACTGGTGCCGGTCACCTTTGATTTGGTGCAGGGCGGGATCGCCTTAATCAGCGGCGGTATTGCCGAGGATGCCCGTATTGTTGTCAGCGCACCCAGTCCGGCCATGGCGGGTATGTTGCTAAACCCAATCGAAGACGACGCCTTGATGGCACGCCTTGCTGCGGAAGGTAACGTGGAATGATCCGCTTTTTTGCCGGTCACCCGACCATTGCCAACCTTCTGATGATCCTATTCCTGATGGCGGGTTTGTTCGTTGCGCCTTCGTTGCTGCGCGAGACTTTTCCACGTGCCGAGCAAAACGAAGTTGAGATCACGGTTCCCTATCCCGGCGCACGCCCGGAGGATGTCGAAAGCGCCATTTGCGAGCGTATCGAAAATGCATTGGACGCAGTAACGGGCATTGAACGACAGTCCTGCGAGGCCCGCGAAGGATCGGCCCGTGCGGTTGTCAAAGCCCGTCCAAGCGAGGATTTTCAAGGTTTTGTTGCCGATGTGAAATCTGAAATTGACGCAATTGCCGATTTTCCGGATCGCGCTGAAGCTGCCCGCGTCAGGCCGTTGGGCCAGACTGATTTTGTGGCATCGATTGCGATTACCGGCCCCGACACCCGAACCGATCTTAAAGATTATGCCGAGGACGTGCGCACACGGATGTTACAATGGGGTGGTATTCCCAAGGTCGATATTCGTGGATTTTCCACCCGAGAATTGCAGATAGGCCTAAAACCCGAAGCGCTGCATCAGTTCGGAGTTTCCGTCTCGGATATCGCGCAGTTGGTGCGGGCCGGCAGTCTGGATTTGCCAGCGGGCAGCATCGAAACCTCTACCGAGACCATGCTTATCCGGATTGCAGAAGAACGCCGTGACATTGCCGACTTGGCCGCGCTGGTTATTCGCTCGTCGGCTGAGGGTGGGTTGGTTCGGTTGGGCGATATAGCCGAGATTACCGAAGTTTTTGCGCTGGAGGATGATCGGGTCATTTTTGACGGACGGCTGGCGGCGATTCTGGATATCAACAAAACCCGCGCAGAGGACTCGCTGCGTATAATTGATGAATTACAGGCGTTTCTAGAAGCGGAGCGCCAGCAGGCCCCGCCCGGCGTGGTACTGGAAATCACCGCCGATGCTGCCTCGGTAGTGCGTGATCGTTTGACATTGGTTGTGGTCAACGGATTGCAGGGGTTGGCGCTGGTGTTTCTGGTGTTGTGGCTGTTCTTTGGCTTTCGCTTTTCGTTCTGGGTCACGATGGGGTTGCCGGTTTCCTTTATGGGGGGTGTCGCCTTGATGGGGCTGGTTGGTTATTCGCTGAACTTGATGACGACGCTTGGCTTGCTGATTGTCATCGGCCTTTTGATGGATGACGCCATTGTTATCGCTGAAAATATCGCCCGATTGCGCGAAAAAGGCCGAAGCGCGATGGATGCAGCGGTCGAAGGGGCGGCGCAAGTGTTTCCCAATGTGCTGGCGTCCTTTGGTACAACAGCCATGATTTTTGGCTCGCTCGCGTTTTTGCAAGGTGACTTAGGCGCGGTCCTGCGGGTGGTGCCCGTCGTGATGCTGTTCGTGTTGGTGATTTCGTTAATCGAGGCGTTTTTGATCTTGCCGCATCACCTGATGCATAGCCTGGAGGCGCGATCTAAGCCAAGTAGATTGACCACCCGTGTTGAAGCAGGGCTGGTTTGGGTGCGTGAAAATCTGGTGGGGCCGACCGTCGATTTCACAATTCGCTGGCGGTATGCAACGGCGGGGATAAGTTTCGCCATTTTGCTGGTCTCGGCGGCCATGCTGGCGGGGGGATACTTGAAATTCACGGCTTTCCCTGAACTGGACGGCGACACGATTGTTGCGCGGGTGCTGCTGCCGCAAGGAACGCCGCTGTCGCGCACCGAAGCAATCGTCGCGGAGTTGGTGGACGGCCTTGATCAAGTCAACACGCGGCTTTCACCCGAACAGCCCGAAGGCGCAGAATTAATCCGCCATGTTTCTATCTATTACAGCCTGAACCGTGACGCGTTCGAGACGGGTGCCCATGTCGCCACGATCAGCGTCGATCTGTTGCCATCGGCGCAGCGCGTCAGCCGCCCTGATGCAATTATGGAGCTTTGGCGCGACATCGTTGGACCAGTTCCAGACGTGATTAGCCTGAAATTTGCCGAATCGACCATCGGCCCTGCCGGTATCGCCATCGACTTGCGGCTAAAGGGCGATGATTTGAAACTGCTTAAATCTGCCTCGCTCGAATTGCAGGACTGGTTATGGCAATATGACGGTGTCACGTCGGTTCTGGATGATTTGCGCCCCGGTAAACGGGAATTGCGCATCACCATGAACGATGCCGCCGGACCGATGGGGATAAGCGCTGCAATGATCGCCGATCAACTGCGCGCTGCCTATTTTGGCATTACGGTCAGCGAAATGCAGGTCGGTGGGAACCTACTTGCGGTCACGACCCAGCTTGCAACGCAGGTTGAGAACCGCGAAAGAGTTTTTGACGATTTCATCATCACCCGCAGCGACGGTTCAAACGTCCCGCTTAGCGTTGTCGCAAATGTTGAGATTGGTCAGGGATATGCCCGCATCAACCACGAAAACGGCATGCGTTCAGTCACTGTCCAAGGGTCTATCGACACACGCAGCGCCAATGCAAACGCGATTGTCAGCGATACATTGGCGCGATTTATACCAGAGCTGCGGGCGAAATACCCTAGTGTTGCGATTGATGTCGAAGGGCAGAATGCCGAAGCTGGAAAAACCCAGAAATCGATGCTGAAAGGTTTTCTGATCGGGCTGATCGGTGTCTTCTTGCTACTAAGCTTTCTGTTTCGCTCCTATGTTGAGCCGATTGTGGTCATGCTGGTTATTCCGCTGTCCCTGACGGGGGCGATTTTTGGTCATATGGCGATGGGGCTGGATTTCTCGATGCCCAGCATGTTGGGTTTTGTGGCGCTAGCGGGGGTGGTGGTCAACAACTCGATCCTGCTGGTGGATTTTGTCAAACGTGAACATGGTGACGCGGCAACAGTTGCCATCGCCGCTGCCCGCGCCGCGCGAGCACGGTTCAGAGCAATATTTTTAACCACCACAACAACGGCCGCCGGACTACTGCCGATCCTGACCGAGACCAGCCTACAGGCGCAAATCCTGATACCGCTGGTGGCCAGCCTTGTTTTCGGTCTACTTACGGCCAGCTTGATTGTTCTCTTTGTGCTTCCGGCCATATATGCGATCCTCGATGACCTTGGTCTTAGTACACTGGCGAAGGAAAGACGGGACAAGGTTACATGAGCGATTTTTCTGGTGGGGGCAACCTTTTCAAAACCGATATCGAATAAGGCACAATATTTCCTTTTTGCTCGGCAGGTATGTTGACGCTTGTCAGAATTAACCATTTCGTCACCCAAGCATGACAACACTCCCTATAATTCAGGAAGGGAGAATCCCATGATCATTTGCCACCCGTTGAAGTTGATTTTTTTAAAAACCAAAAAAGTCGGTGGAACGTCCTTTGAGATCGCCTTGTCCAGTTTCTGTGACCCTCAAAGCATCATAACCCCGATCACGCCAGCGGACGAGCAGACCCGACAGGCGCTTGGCTATTGCGGATCGCAGAATTTTGATCAACCTCAGTGGCCGGACGGAAGCACCAGCAACGGTGTTTTCTTCAACCATATGACGGCGCGTCAGGCTAAGGCGCTGATCCCAGCTGACATTTGGGATAGCTACACTAAAATTACGATTGTGCGGGATCCTTACGACGCAATGATCTCACGCTATTTCTGGGAGGGTGGCGCCCAAACTGGCCGTGATTTCGGTGAATTTGTGTCGGCCTATCGTTGTTTTCTGACCGAAAACACCCAGATTGCCCCGCTCAAAGGTCCGGCGGTGATGGACCATTACTTGCGATACAGTTATTTGCAAGAAGACATCACGGCATTAGGTATTGACGAACTATTGCAGCGGTTTTCAGCGATTAGTGCCAAAAGCGGCCAGCGTCCGCGTCAAGGCAGCAGCGTGCAGGATCTTTATAGCCAATACCCGCAGGCCATTGAGGTGGTTGCCAAGGAATGCCAAGCGGAAATTGATTACTTCAATTATCAACGTCCTGTATCGACTGTAGTCACGAAAAACCCGCCCACAGCAAGTCAGACGGATTTTGTTTTCACTATCAGCGCCGGGCGCACGGGGACCTCTTGGTTAAGTAAGCTACTATCGCAAAACCTAAGTATCTCGGCCCTGCACGAGCCGTTGGAAATTGATGATTTCGGCACCCAGATGCCAAGTATTCGCACTATGCGGGGGTTTAACAACTATGGCATGGAACGCTCGGTGCGCGAGTTTTGGGACCATAAATTTTCGGATCTGAAGGCCCCCTACATCGAAACCAACCACACTTTGGCCAAATGTGGTCTGGTCGAGGCGCTGGCAGACAGTGATCTGGCTGAGCGTACAACCCTGATCGTGTTGCGCCGTGACTTGGCGAAACAATGTGTCAGCTACATCATGCGCAACGATTTCAGCAATATCACGCTCGACTGGCAATGGTACCTTAGCCCCGGATACCATAATGTTATCGTCAACCCCGTCGCATTCCAGCAGCTAGGCCAAATCGGCACCGCCTTGTGGTATTGCTATGAAATGGAGGCTAGGCAGGCCTTTTACATACAAAAATACGCTGACCAACTTAACTTTATCGAAGTGCAGCTGGAAGAGATCGGCACTCCCGCAGGGGCCGCCAATCTATTGCGGGCGCTTGGCTATGATGGCCCGGTGACGCTGCCGCCAAGGGCAAATGCGAATGCTACCACTGCCCCGCCCGAACTGTTGAGCGAGGTTCGACGTCTGCTGGAACAACTACCGTTTGACCCACAAAAAATGGCAGAAAAATATCGAGCCTCAGGTCGCGATCTCGCCAAACCGCCAATGACCCGCGCGGCATGACCCCTGAAATGCGCGGCAACCTTCGGTTATTCCCAAGGCGGAATATAGAATGAGGCCTTAATACGATCCATCACAACGGTGGTTTTAAAACCCTTGATGTCAGGGTTCTCATACAGAAAATTACGTGTGAATTCTTCATATTCTGCCATATCTCTGGCGCTAACGATAAGAATAAAATCATTGTCGCCAGTGACATAATATGCGCTCATTACTACGGGTTCGCGACGCACGGATTTCTTGAAATGATCAATAATATCAGATCGTTCTCGTTCCAGTGTAACAAAAATCATCATGGTTAGCGAGCGCCCTAGTGCAGCACTGGACACGACAGAAACGTCCCCTTCGATCACTTTATCAGAACGCAGCCGGTTCAAACGGCGCTGGGTGGAGGTGGGTGAAAGGCCGATCTTTTCGGACAGCTGTGCAGATGTAAGCTGATTGTTCATCTGAACTTCATGAAGAATTTTACGGTCCAAATCGTCAAGGGCGCTCATATTCTGCCTTTTTTAATAAAATTTGCATTTTAACTGCAAGTTTATCGTACAATTGCATTATTCGCGCGTCAAGATTGCATACAATGAAGCAACGGCAAGAGCCGCCTTGAATCACGGGAAACAAATTCCGGCTTTTTGAGGTTTATGACCCACCTCAAACCAAAACACTTGGAGATGGCTTAATGAGTACGCCAAACCTACCTTTCACACGCGCGGAATATGACGCCCGTCTCGTCAAGACACGTGCGGCAATGGACGCGGCGGGTTGCCAGGTGCTGATCGTAACCGACCCTGCCAGTATGTCTTGGCTAACGGGCTATGATGGCTGGTCGTTTTATGTGCATCAGGCCGTAATTGTCGGCCCATCAGGCGAACCGTTTTGGTGGGGGCGAGCGATGGACGCTTTGGGGGCAAAGCGTACGGTTTACATGCCTGCCGATCACATCTTTGGGTACGAAGACACTTTTGTACAAAATCCTGACAAGCATCCGATGGAAAACTTGGCGCAGCTGCTTGCGGCGCAAGGTTGGGCGGGCAAGCATATTGGGCTGGAGATGGATAATTATTATTTCACTGCGGCGGCTTATATGTCGTTGGTTCAGGCATTGCCCGATACCAAATGGGTGAACGCCAATGTGTTGGTAAACTGGCAGCGCGCAATCAAAAGCCCCGCCGAGATCGAATATATGCGCCGCGCGGCAAAAATTGTAGAAAACATGCATGCCATCATTCTGGAGCGTGCCGAGCCGGGCATGAAGAAAAACCAGCTGATTGCTGATATTTACCACGCAGCGATCATGGGAACGGACGGATATTGGGGAGATTACCCGTCGATTGTGCCGCTGGCCCCGTCCGGCGAAAACGCCACCGCACCACATCTGACCTGGGATGACAGCGCCCTGAAACAGGGCGAGGCGACGTTTTTCGAGATCGCAGGCGTATATCGCCGCTATCACGCGCCACAATCGCGCACCCTGTTTTTTGGTGAGCCGCCCGCAAAATACCGCGCCGCTGAAAGCGCAGTTATAGAAGCCGTGGCCGCGGGGATGGAGCAGGCCAAGCCCGGTAATTTTGCCGAAGATATCGCCAACGCTTTTAACGCCACCCTAAACAAGCTCGGCTTTGAAAAGGACAGTCGCTGCGGCTATCCGATTGGTTTGTCCTATCCCCCCGATTGGGGTGAACACACTTTTTCGCTACGCCGTGACGACAAGACCGTTCTGGAACCGGGGATGACCTTTCATTTCATGCCCGCCTTGTGGCTGGACGATGGTGGCATTGAAATAACGGAGCCGGTTCTGATCACGTCAACGGGTGCAGAGAACCTCTGTTCAACACCAACTGGGTTGGTGGTGAAAGACTAAATTACGACGATATTCATCGCTACTTGTTACCAATGGCCTAATTACGTCCAGCAATCGTCTGGCAGTTTTGGCGCAAAAGAAAGACAGGATACTTACTATGCTTACGAACGATACGCTTGCTCAATGGGATCGCGAGAACTTTTTCCATCCGTCCACACACCTTGCCCAACACGCCCGCGGCGACACGCCAACACGGGTGATAAAAAGTGGCGAAGGTGTCTACATCATTGATCGTGATGATCGTAAAATGCTGGATGCTTTTGCTGGATTGTATTGTGTGAATGTTGGTTATGGTCGCAGCGAAATTGCCGAGGCGATTTCAAAGCAGGCGCATGAGCTGGCCTATTATCATTCCTATGTCGGGCATGGCACGGAGGCGTCGATCACCTTGTCCAAAATGATTTTGGATCGCGCGCCCGATAATATGTCCAAGGTTTATTTCGGTCAAAGTGGTTCGGATGCTAACGAGACCAACATCAAATTGAA
>CAZYMT010000063.1:0-15369 GCA_964649035.1 uncultured Rhodobacterales bacterium | reverse complement strand
ACTATTCGCCGCTGCCGTCGGGACGAGGGGCGATTGTGGCGCTTGGGGACGTCAAACGCTTTCTTATTCCGGTCTTTGATAGCGATATCAGGGTGCTGTTACGACTGCGTGCGGCGCGCGCGGGGCAAGTGCAAGAACGCTCGCGCGAGTTGGGTCAAGGGATGGCCGGTTTTGCCAAGGGGCAGATAACAGATCAAGGCAAGGCTATTTCCTTTGTGTATGAGGTTGGGCGGCATATGGGCTTGAATGCGGATGATATTAGCAGGATTGTTAGCCGGATCGAGTTTGGCTTGAGGCCACGCAGCGGGTTTAACGGGCGGCGGGTTTTGCATTTGCGTGATGATATTGGGACCCCTCTTATCGGCTCAGGCTCCTACAACGAATTCCGCGCTTTCCTCGAAGTTGCACATGAATTGAACCATGCTTTGGCCTATCATCGATTTATTGCGGCGGGGGGAAGCGCACGAAAATACTGGCGCACCTTTATCAACCGTAACAGGGCCATTGATGATCGCGGCCGGACAATTCAATACTTTGAAGAGGAAATCAGAATTGAAGGACGGGCCGCAGATCTTACCACAAGTGTTTCGCATGAAATATTAATGCGCACAGATCAGGCTGGTGACGTCAGGCGATTGCTAGCGGAGGCTTTGGAGGAATCTAATGCTTATATCCTACGGATGAAAAAGGCATTAGGACAATGAAAAAGGACGTAGATCATTACGAACGCCGTCTAACCGCACGGTTTTGGGACATTGTCGGAGATAAGGATCCCTATGACGACTGGGATCTTTTTGATGAAAATTCGGTTGAAAGCATGATCCAGCATATCGCGAGAAACTGGGATGAAGCGCGGGTGTTGGTGGAAGTGTTGGAAAGCACACACCTAGATGACGAATACACGCCCGAAAAGCAATATCCTGTCGCGCATTTTATGGATGGCCGGAGCCGGAATCTTGCGCCACGTCAGGGTAAAGATCCAGACAAAATCCTGCACAGCAATAAGACCCGCGCCGAAATCCTGAAACGCATCCCCGAAATCGCCAATGACGATTTCGGGGATGACCCCGATGAATGGCGCTCATGGTATCAGGCGTTTGACGATGACCCGTCTTTCCCGCCTTACAGGTGAGCAAAACATATAATCTTGAATGCTTGATACTGCACGGTTAGGGATCGTCGAAATCAAGGGCCACAAGTTCGGGCGGGGTCTGATCGGGGACTATTCGCCGCTGCCGTCGGGACGGGGGGCAATTTTCAATTTGAAAGGGTGTCGGGAAGTTCAGACTGCCTGCGCTTGACAGTGATATTCGGATTCTGATGCGCTTGCATCGCGCGGCAAAGGCAACGTTGCCAGCGCGGTTTGCCCGTCTGACCCGCAGCCAAGGGCCATCCATCGTCCGCGATCAAGCAAGCGCCACACGTCTGCTTGAGAAGGCGGCAGCGCATTCGGGAGTGGATTTGTGGAAATATGTGGATGAGGTGCGGTATGGGAATTTTGAATATCCAAGTTTTTCGGTTCAGGGTCGGGTTAGGGTTATTCAAATCCCTACACAGATTAGCCAATCAAATAAGTATGAGCAGCTGTTAACCGCAGCGCACGAGATCAACCATGCACGTATATATGATAAGTTTCTAAAAAGGCTTGGGTATATACGAGGCCATGAGGAATACTGGTCTGTAGCGCGAAACAGAGGCACGCAACTTTATGCCCGAGAAGAAGTTATCGTTGAACGTACGGCGCAAATACAGATACGGTCGGTATTTGAGGGCAAGTTATCAGGAAGTAATCTTCGCCGGTTTATTCAAGCTATTGATAATTCAAATGAATATATTCGTGATTATCGAATGAGAATGTAAGGAAGTATGATGACAATGAAAAGTTTTGGAAGAATTGTGCCCCTACAAGGCGACATGTTGTGTTTGGCCGGGTATGGAAATATTGCGGGGGACGGTTTTCGGGACATCGCCTATGGGGATACAGAGGCTGCTATTGTTAAGAATATCCGAGAGGGCAGTAAAATTCTTTGCAAGTTCACTGGAAAGAATTTTAGCTTTTCGCTTTCCGATTGGCATGAATATCTTTTATCGGATGAGAAACTTAAAAAAAGCTATACACATCCCTATGGTTGGAACGGTGTTAAAAAAGCAATCCTCGCCGAAATTGCTAACCCTGACCGCGCGCGCCTTGAGGCCCTAGCTGAAGAAATGACAAGCCCAGAGAGTTGATAGATAGCACGTATTATAAGGCTGTTACGGCTGCGCAGGGCCGGAACACTCGTGCGAGTTGGGCCCAAGGGATGGCCGATTTTGCCAAGGGGTAGATAACAGATCAAGGCTATTTCCTTTGTGCACAAGGTTGGGCGGCATATGGGATTGAATGCGGATGATATTAGCAGGATTGTTAACCGGATAGAGTTCGGCTTGGCACAGTTTTCAATCCCATTAGCCGCGAGGATATTCGGGTCAGCCGCAAAAACCACACCCGAATAGTCAAATATATAGATTTCCCCAATGGACCATACGCGTTGCCGCCAATAATATCCGTTGGAATGAAACAATGCGCATAACCATTACAGATCGTGCCGAGACCTGCGGTTATCTGGAAGCAAAGAGATGAAAGAAGCATTACCCGCCTATCTTGAAGGTGGCAGGGCGAAAAATTCAGAAACTTATGTTGGAAAAAGGGTATGCTTGCGACCAAGATATTTTCCCCGCCCGCGCAGAAAAGGACCAAATCCCGATTTATCGCAACTGTCTTTATCCCCTCAATTTTGGCGTTTCCTACCGTGTGCGTCTTCTGACGCCAAGCGGATATTGGGCAATGGCTATTCATTTCTATAATAACCATCCGGCAATTTGCGCCGCCAACAAGGTACTGATCAAGCGTGTTCAATCGATGTTTGCCAAAGCCGCAACCCACGTGGATGAAATCGCCCGTAAATGCATCGCGTCCTTCGCGCCATTTTTCAATGGGTCAGATTCCAAAGTCTTCGTGCTCGATGTTGATGAAAAGGTGTGTTTCAGCATCAACAGCAATGGAAAATTGCAAACACAATCGCGTATAGAACACTTACTCCCGCTGTAGATGGCTGCCGAACTTGGCGAAGAAATTCGCGGATTATGTTCAAGCGATTCCAGCCCATCCATGAGCCGCGCTTATCAATTCAACATTGGCAATAAGAATACCAATGTTCTTATCATTCAAATTCCGCCGAGTTTGCGGCATTTTTTCATGCATTTCAAAGTCTGTGCTATTAAAACCGACTGTAGTGATACGACCGCATTGAAAAATATCCACCTTCGCAAAACTTACTGCCTTTCAGCCGCAGAAATAGCAACAGTCGACTTTTTGGTGGAGGGCAATACACCCAACATGATAGCCGATATTCTAAGTCTAAAGGTATCGACAATTCGGCAACGGCTAAAACAAATTTACGTTAAGACTGAAGTGAACAGCCAAGTGGAATTGGTTGGATTATATAGCCGCTTATAAGGTCTGTTCAGGCGCTTCCCACCGCTTGCCCTTTTCTTACCCCAACTGTTTTTGCAGGTCGGGTTCAAAAATGGAATTCTTCGACCTGTTTGCGTTTTCCAATGGTAAATGCGTCGGCGACGTGGGTCATTGGGGATAGGTCCACATCGGAAGTTCCGGTTTTGATCAGTTCGGCCATGCGGGTGTAAAGGCCTGCGTATTCGCGGTCGGGCGCTTCACTTTGCAATTCACCGTTGATGAACAGCTTGGCACCGCCGTTTGACAGCAACATCGACCCCTCCGTTGTTTCCACGGTAATATCCCAAGTTTGTGGGCCTTCTTGGCGCCAATCAAGAACCATACTAACCGCCGCGCCTTGTGGGTCATGGAATGTAATATCAGCGGCGATTGGCGTGTCGCAATTTGCCGGAAACTCCAGCACTGCCGCTTTCACAAAAACCGCGTTTGGCATGATCTCGGTCAGGATCGACAGGGCGTTGATACCGGGATCAAACACGCCCAAACCACCTGCTTGCCATATCCATTCTTGGCCTGGGTGCCAGCGGCGCACGTCCTCTTTCCAAGTTACGGTCAGCTTGCGAATTTGTTTATTCGCCAGCCAAGTTTTCGCCGACGGAACCGCCGCGGCGTAGCGTGAATGCCATGTCGCAAACAGGCTGACGCCCTTGGCATCGGCCATCCGCGCCAGTTCGTGACATTCGGACAAAGTCGCGCCCGGTGGTTTTTCCAGCATCACATGACGACCAGCGGCGATCGCCTTGGCCGCATATTCAAACCGCGCAGCCGGAGGCATACATAAGGACACCACCGGCGTATTCGGTTGTGTGGTAAGCATGGCATCGATGTCTGGAAAATTCGCGATGCCTTCAATTTGGGCATTGCGACTGACGGCGGCAGTCAATTCAAAATCGGGACTTTCGGCAATCGTTGGAATATGTTGGTCCCGCGCGATTTTTCCAATGCTGACAAGGGCGATTTTAATAGGCATTAGTGGCTGTCCTTTCCAACGGGGCTGCCACGGCAACCTTTGAGAAAATCGAAGTCGGCACCGGTGTCGGCACCCTCAACATGTTCATGGAATAGTTGGGCGTAACCGCCATTCGGGGAGACAATTGTTGATGTCCATGCCGCTAGCCGCGTCGCCAATTCCTCATCCGATATTTCCAGCGTCAGGCTGCGGTTTGGTACATCGAGCGAGATCATATCACCGTTTTGAACCACCGCCAGCGGCCCACCTGCGGCAGCTTCGGGGGCGGTGTGCAGGACAACCGTGCCATAAGCGGTGCCGGACATGCGAGCGTCAGATATACGCACCATATCGGTGATGCCTTTGCGTAAAACCTTGGGCGGCAGGCCCATATTGCCAACCTCTGCCATGCCCGGATAGCCGCGCGGACCACAGTTTTTCAAGACCATGATGCAGGTTTCGTCAATATCCAGATCTTCGTCTTCGATCTTGGCTTTATAGTCGTCGATATCTTCAAACACGACGGCACGACCGCGATGCACCAACAAATGTTCACTGGCTGCCGAGGGTTTTAGGACCGCACCATTTGGGGCCAGATTTCCGCGCAACACCGCGATGCCACCTTGTTGGGTCAACGCGTTTTCGACGGGCAGGATCACATCTTCATTCCAGTTCTTCGCATCTTTGACTTGCTCCCAAGCGGTCTCGCCAGAAACGGTCAGGGCGTCGCGGTGCAACAACCCCGCCTCGCCCAAATGTTTGAGGATAACAGGCAGACCGCCTGCATAGAAAAACTCCTCCATCAGGTATTTTCCTGACGGCATCAGGTTAACGATTGTTGGCACATCGCGCCCGAGGCGGTCCCAATCGTCAAGCGTTAGATCAATGCCAACCCGCCCGGCAATCGCTAGCAAATGGATCACTGCATTCGTAGACCCACCAATCGCGCCATTGGTTCGTATCGCGTTTTCAAACGCGTCTTTGGTCATCACATCGGAGGGTTTCAGATCGTCCTTAACCATATCAACAATCCGGCGTCCGGTTTCATGGGCCATGACACGGCGACGGCTATCGACAGCGGGAATGGCGGCGTTACCAGACAAGGCCATCCCCAGCGCTTCGGCCATACTGGCCATGGTGCTGGCCGTGCCCATTGTGTTGCAAGAACCGGGGCTACGGCTCATGGCTTGCTCGGCCTCAAGAAAATCCTCGCGGGTCATTTTACCGGCTTTGATATCCTCGGACATTTGCCACAGCGCCGTGCCAGAACCAACGCGTTCACCGCGGAACCAGCCATTCAGCATAGGTCCACCAGACACCGCAATCGCCGGTAAATCAACCGACGCCGCACCCATCAAAAGCGAGGGCGTGGTTTTATCGCATCCAACCAGCAGCACCACCCCGTCGAGCGGGTTGGCGCGGATCGCCTCTTCGACATCCATCGCGGCCATATTGCGGTACATCATTGCCGTGGGGCGTAGCGCGCTTTCACCCGTCGAGAACACCGGAAATTCCAGTGGTAGACCGCCAGCCTCATAGATTCCATGTGTCACCCGCTCGGCTAAATCGCGTAGATGGGCGTTGCACGGGGTCAATTGCGACCATGTATTGCAGATACCAATCACCGGACGGCCATCAAACAAATCTGCTGGCAACCCTTGGTTTTTCATCCAGCTGCGATGGTAAATATGATCGCGGCTGTCCCCGCCAAACCATTCTTGCGAACGCAGTTTTCGGGGCCATTTAGCCGGCTCAAAAGTCATAATATCTCCTAAAGTATCTGGACCCGTTGGGCGGTAGCTGTTGGGGGAGTTTCTTTTAAGGCGTTGCGCAAAGGCAGCCCGAATGTGTCCGACTGGATTTCGAAAATATCACCATCCTTGGGCTTGATCCCGTCGGCAAAAGACAGCGTCGCCGTCCCGAACATATGCACATGCACGTCACCCGGTTGGCAGAACACATCATATTTGAAATGGTGATGTTCTAGATTGGCCAGCGTGTGGGACATGTTGGCCTCGCCCGACACAAACGGCTTTTCCCAGTGGGTTTTGCCGTCCCGAAGAATGCGGGATGTGCCATGCACATCTAAAGGCAGTTCGCCGATTAGAATCTCAGGGCCGAAAGAACAGGGGCGCAATTTGGAATGCGCGAGGAACAGGTAATTCACCCGCTCGGTCACATGGTCGGAGAACTCGTTTGCAAGCGCAAAACCGACGCGGAACGGGGTGCCGTCGGGGCCGATCACATAAATGCCCGCGATCTCCGGCTCCTCGCCGCCATCTTCGGCAAAGCTCGGGGAGGTCAGCGGCTGTCCGGGGGCGACGGCCATCGTGCCATTGCCTTTGTAAAACCATTCCGGTTGCACGCCGATTTTACCATCCTCGGGGCGGCCATCCTTTAGGCCCATCTGAAACATTTTCATGGAATCTGTCAGGTTTTCATCCGCCGCTTCATCCGTTTTGGCATGCATCGCATCACGGGTCGAGGCGCTGCCCAAATGGGTCAGGCCGGTGCCGGTAAGATGCATGTGAACCGGATCGGAATGGGTGATCGGCAGTTGTAGATTGCCGTCGCTATAGGCCTGTGCCAGATCAACAGGATCGCCCAAACCGTGGCGGGTAATACAGTCGATCAGGCTGACCCCATCGGTGATTGCTTCATTGACTAGATCAAGAAGGCTGCCAGCGTCCTTGACAACATAGGCCTCGCTACCTTCGCGCGCTACGACATTTAGCACACCGTTTGAACCCAAAACTTGAGAAACCAGCATCATATCATCCCTGTTTATTCTTGTTATAGACATCAAAAATTACGGCTGCCAGCAGCACTAACCCTTTAATAACTTGCTGGTAATCAATGCCAATCCCCATAATCGACATGCCGTTATTCATCACGCCCATGATGAACGCACCAACCACCGCGCCCAGAACTTTGCCAACGCCGCCCGACATTGAGGCCCCGCCGATAAACACGGCTGCGATCACGTCAAGTTCCACGGCAAAGCCTGCCTTCGGGGTGGCAGTGTTCAGACGCGCGGCAAAGATCAAACCCGCCAGCGCTGCCAACATTCCCATGTTCACAAAAGCTAAAAACGTCAGGCGTTTGGTTTTGATCCCCGACAATCGGGCCGCCTTCTCGTTGCCGCCAACTGCGTACATCCGCCGGCCAATTGTAGTTTTTTCGGTGATGAAAGCGTAAATCACTGTCAGCACAATCATGGTTATCAAAACATTTGGTAGGCCGCGAAACGATGAAAGCTTGAAGCAGACAAATATCAATGCACCCGCGACGATCACATTACGCGCAATGAAGAAAGAGGTCGGCTCCCCTTCAATTCCGTAGGCTTTGTTCCGCGCCCGCCCGCGCAGCCCCAGCCAAACAACAACTGCCGCCGCGATAATTCCCAGACCAAGCGCCCCAGTGTTAAACCGTCGAACCCCGAAGGTTTCGGCCAAACTTTCGCCGATGCTGGCCGGAAAGAAATCCGGGATAAAACCTGTGGAGAGTGCCTGAAATTCCTTAGGAAACGGCCCAACGGATTGCCCTTCTAACAGCCAAAGCGATAGGCCGCGAAACACTAACATACCCGCGAGGGTCACGATGAACGGGGGGATGCTCCAATAGGCGACCCAATACCCTTGCGCGGCGCCGATCAGCGCCCCCGCTAACAGACAAATCGGGATGGCCAGCCACATAGACAGATCCCATTGCACAATCATCACCGCCGCCAGCGCCCCGACAAATCCCATGACCGATCCGACGGATAGGTCGATATGCCCCGCAACGATGACCACCAGCATTCCCAATGCCATGATGATTATGTAGCTGTTTTGTAAGAACAAATTGGTGATATTAACCGATTTCAGCATCACGCCACCGGTCATTACCTGAAAGAACGCCATGATGGCTATCAGCGCCAAAAGCAGTCCGTATTCGCGCATGTGACTGGCCAGATAGGCTTTGACGTCGGGTTTTGCTTCACTCATTCCTAAATTCCTTATTCTGTCACGATGAACGACATTATGCGTTCCTGACTTGCCTCTTTGGCATCCAACACGGTCACGAGTGACCCCTCGTTCATCACATAAATTCGGTCACACATGCCCAGCAGTTCCGGCATTTCCGACGAGATCATCACAACCCCGCGCCCATCGGCCACCAACTGGTTCATGATCCCGTAAATTTCGAATTTTGCGCCAACATCAATGCCGCGGGTCGGTTCGTCTAAAATCAACACTTGCGGGTCGGCATAAAGCCATTTCGCTAGCACCACTTTTTGCTGGTTGCCGCCCGACAGATTTACCACCTGTTGCGCTACGCTTGGCGTGCGGATATTCATCACTTCGCGGTATTTCTCTGCGACTTTCTGTTCCTCGGCCGAATTGATAATGCCACGTTTGGAAACCCCCGCCAGATTTGCTAGCGTCGTATTTCGCACGATGGTTTCTTCCAGTATCAGGCCCAGTTCTTTGCGATCCTCGGTGCAATACGCCAACCCCGCCTTAATCGCCTGATCAACGGAAGAAACGTCAATTTTCCGCCCGTGCAATGTCGCCTCGCCGGAAATATTACGTCCGTAGCTTTGCCCGAAAATGCTCATCGCCAATTCGGTGCGCCCCGATCCCATCAAGCCTGCGATTCCGACGATTTCACCCTTGCGAACATTAAATTCCACGTCCGAGATAACCTGACGGTCTCGATGTTCTGGATGCCAGACATTCCAGTTTTTAACTTCGAATAACACCTCGCCAATATTGCGTTCCCGTTCGGGATAACGGTGTTCCATATCGCGACCAACCATGTCGCGGATGATATGTTCCTCGCTAATTTCGGCGGCATGGCAATCGAGCGTCGAAACCGATGCGCCGTCACGAATTACGGTAATCCGGTCCGCAACCTGGTTAATTTCGTTCAGCTTATGCGAAATCAGAATCGAGGTGATCCCTTGCCCCTGAAGCTCCTTCAACAGTGTCAGCAATTTCTGGCTGTCGTTTTCTTGCAGCGCCGCTGTCGGTTCGTCGAGGATCAGCAATTTTACGTCTTTGGCCAGCGCTTTGGCAATTTCCACCAATTGTTGTTTGCCTACACCCATTTTATCAATTGTTGTTGTTGGATCCTCGTTCAGTCCAACTTTCTTTAGTAATTCCGTAGTCATTTGGTACATTTTCGGCCAGTCCATCACGCCATTCTTCGCGACTTCATTGCCTAGAAACAGGTTTTCGGCGACGGAAAGCAGGGGTACCAAGGCCAGTTCCTGATGGATGATCGCAATGCCCAGTTTCTCGCTATCGGCGATGTTTTTGAAATCGGTAACTTCGCCGTCATATAGGATTTCGCCTTCATAACTGCCGACCGGATACACACCTGATAAAACCTTCATCAAAGTCGATTTTCCGGCGCCGTTTTCCCCGACGAGTGCGTGGATTTCGCCCGCCTCAACCCGCAGGTCAACATTATCGAGTGCCTTAACCCCTGGAAAGGTTTTGGTAATTGCGCGCATTTCAAGAAGAGTGGTCATAAGAGAGAAGCCTGTAAACTATCACCTCTCCGCCAATTTTAGCGGAGAGGTTGTTTCTATGGTCGAAACTTACTTGATCTGGTCCATAGTGTAGTAACCGGAACCGATCAGGGCTTCTTCCCAATTTGACAGGTCAACAGACACTGGTTCCAACAGATAGGACGGCACAACTTTTACGCCATTGTCGTATGTTGTTGTGTCGTTAATCTCGGGCTCGGAACCACCCAATACGGCTTGAACCATGCCAACTGTAACACCAGCCAATGTCCGTGTGTCTTTGAAGACGGTCGAATATTGCTCGCCAGCCAACATGGATTTCACGGACGGAACTTCGGCGTCCTGACCTGTTACGATTGGCATTTCAACACCGCCGGACCCATATCCAACACCTTTAAGTGAGGACAAGATGCCAATAGAAAGACCATCATAGGGGCTAAGCGCGCCGTGCAGATCAACATCACCGTAATATGCGGAAAGCAGGTTATCCATGCGCGATTGTGCAACGGAGCCGTCCCAACGCAATGTTCCAACCTTATCCATGCCCACTTGACCAGACTGAATGACAATTGTGCCGTCAGCGATCAGCGGATCGAGGACCGACATGGCGCCATCATAAAAGAAGAACGCGTTGTTATCGTCAGGTGATCCACCAAACAATTCAACATTGTAAGGGCCATCGCCGAAACGCGCGTTCAGGCCCGCCACAAGCGAAGACGCCTGTTGAACGCCAACTTTGAAATTGTCGAAAGTTGCATAGTAATCGACATTGCCGCTTTCACGGATCAAGCGGTCATAGGCGATAACACTGATCCCCGCTGCCGCCGCATTTTCCAAAGCATTCGACAATGTCGTGCCGTCAATCGCCGCAATAACCAACACATCAACACCCTTGGTGATCATGTTTTCGATCTGCGCTAGCTGGTTTGGAATGTCATCCTCGGCATATTGCAGATCAGTTGTGAAACCAGCGGCCTCAAACTGTTCGACCATTGATTCACCGTCGGAAATCCAGCGTGCGGATGATTTTGTTGGCATGGCGATGCCAACCGATTGGGCAACCACACCAGTTGCCAACAACGAAATCACGGTGACTGCCGTCAGCGTATTTTTGAAAATTTTCATCATATCCTCCCGTTTTCGCCCTTATGGGCGGAATTTTTTGCCCCGTTGGGCCACGGCGAATTACATCACCGCATTCCAAAAATAGGTGAGTTGTCACATTACAGTCAAATTATTAGATATTATGATTTCATATCAATAATGTTATGATAGATTGGTTGTAACCATAAGGATTCCCTACAATGTCGACCAAAACCAATGCTTTCCTAAATCGCGGGTTGAAGTTAACGCATTTACAATTGATCGCGGCATTGTCACGCACAGGCGGGATGCAAATGGCAGCCGATCAATTGTCGATCGCGCAACCGGCGGCGTCCAGACTAGCAAACGAAATCGAGCGTATAATTGGTCAGAAAATCCATCGCCGCGCAGGTAAAGGTATCGAGCTAACGGCTGCGGGTCATGCTCTCGCCAAGCGCGCGATCCGCGTATTGCGAGAGATTGAAGATGCGCAAAATGACATTTCGGAAATCGGACTTGGGCGCGTTGGAAATGTACGTATCGGATCGGTTACCGGCCCTGCAATTGAATACATTCTGCCGGTCCTGCGCGAAGCCCGTTTAGCCATGCCCAATGTCACTATCTCGGTCGAAGTCGCGACCAGCGATGTCTTGGGGGAACATTTAGCCAAAGGCGAGGTTGATTTCGTGCTGGGCCGCTTGCCGGTTGGCCACAACGCCACCCTATTTGATGAACAACCTATTGCGCTTGAACCCGTTAGCTTCATCACGCGGAAAAATCATGCTCTAGCTGGGGTCACAAACGTCACCCCGGAACAGTTGCTTGAATTTGACTGGGTATTGCCGTTCAAAGGCACGATCCTGCATAATGCAATCGAACAGGCGCTGCGCTTTCAAGGCCTCCCTTTCCCGACACAAAGCTATAATACCTCGTCATTTCTGCTGACGCTAGCACTGGTTCGTCAATCCAACGCCATTGCACCGATTGCGACGTCGGTTACCAGTGTTTTTGCAGCAAGTGAAGACGAAGGTTCCTTACGGGTTATCGAAACCGATTTTGAAATAAACGTCGAGATATTTTCGTTGCTAAAGCTTGCTAACCGCGTTTTTACCCCGTCAACGCAAGCCGTTTTTGAAATGGTTCAAGATATTACCAAAGCACCCTAGTAATTGCCCGTTTCCAACGCACCGCGAACATCCTTTATGGAATCGTCTAACAATTCTTCCATCGCCTTACGGGCTAAATCAGAATCCTTTTGGCGAATGGCCTCTAGCACGTTTTCATGTTGAATAAGGCGGGCATCCTGTATCTCGGAAGCGCCACGCCAACTTAGCCTGAACGTGCTAAGCATAGCCGCCCGGATCAACGAACTGAACGCGCCGATGAAATGGTTCTGCGTGGCCGAGAGGATCGCGAGATGAAACCGGAAATCGGCGTCGATCAAATCCCCGTCCCCTTCGCTACATGCCTTCATTTCGCTATATGCGACAGCGATTTGTTCCAGCGCCTCGTCACTACGCGCTTCGGCAGCCAAAGCCGCAGCCGAAGGTTCGACCATACGGCGCAGCGCATAAAGATCGGTGGCCAATGCCTCGGGTGGCATGGTTTGCAGATGCCATGTCAGGACTTCGGAATCCAGCATGTTCCAGTCGGCTTGCGGGCGAACGCGGGTGCCTACCTTAGGCCGCGCATGGATCAGACCCTTGGCGGTCAGCTTGCCATAAGCTTCCCGCAGGGCTGTGCGTGAAACCGAATAGTGCGCCAACATCTTGGCCTCGTCAGGTAGGCGCGATCCGGGTTGAAAACCACCTTTGACGATCTCACAACCAATCAGGTTTACCAGCTGTTTGGAATTGGTACTTTTTGCATCCCGCATCCGAACACCGATTTCGTCGGCGTTGGACATGCCTCTGCGCGTTTGTTGGCTTCGGCCAGAGTTTGCATCTGAAATTGACATTGTTTTCTTTCACTTCAGGACGATTTACGCAGATCGAAGGATCCGATCAGGAACCGATGCATGACAATAAAAACAAACAACAGCATACCGCTGCTTATCATGATCCATGCACTGTTGAGTGAACCATTAAATATGATCAATGTCGAGATCAAGCCAAGGATCATTCCCCCGAACAAAGTCCCTGCAACCAGCCCAACTCCGCCGGTTAACAACGTCCCGCCCAGAACAACCGCCGCAATCGCGTTCAGCTCGCTACCTGTTGCGGCTAGCGGATACCCCGACGACGTGTAAAGCGCATATATAACCCCCGCGAGCGCACTATAAATCCCCCCCGTTGCGTAGGTAAGGACAGTGGTTTTTCGAACAGGCACCCCCATCAAACGTGCAGATTCGCGATCACCGCCGATGGCATAAACATTTGAGCCAAAGCGGGTGTAATGCGCGATGATGATGGCAATCACCAAGGCGGCAAGCATGACCATCGCCGTGGCAGTTAAAAATCCACCGCCCGGCAATGGAATACGTGTGGAGGACAGCATTTTCGCAAATGGATGCCTAATTGGAACGGAATCTAGGGTCACCATAAAACTACCGCCGCGCAGGATGAACAACCCCGCCAGCGTCATAATAAACGGCTGGATGTTACAAAAATCGATAATAAAACCCTGAAAGGCCCCAAATGCAAATCCAAAGATCAGCATCATGGGAATGGTAACCATCGGGTGCATGCCCGAGCGATCAAGCACCGCCATTACCACGCCGACAAACCCAATCATCGAGCCAACAGACAAGTCAATTCCGCCCGACAAGATCACAAAAGTTGTCCCGACTGCCGCTACGATAATGAACGCGTTATCCGCCAAAATATGCCCAAGAACCAGCGTTGACAGGAAGTTTTTGTACATCGCCCCACCGATAAGAAACAGGGCAATGAAAACCGTGATGGTTGCAATTAGGGGCCAGTATTTCTGGTTCATCGTTTTATCCTCGAGAATAGCGATATTACCGCTTGGCGGGCGTTGGCGGACTGCAATAGCAGAACGAACAGCACGACAGCGGCCTTGACCACCAGATTGTATTCCGGGGGCAATCCGCTGATTAAGATGGATGTTGTTAGCGCCTGAATAACCAATGCGCCGATGATGGTCATGCCAAGGTAAATGCGCCCACCCGCCAGCGATGCGCCGCCAATCACAACCGCCAAAATAGCATCGAGTTCGATATAAAGCGCAACACTGACAGGGTCCGAGGTATGGATATCCGCCGTCATAATGACACCCGCCCAGCCCGCACATAACCCGCAAATTACATAGGCAAGAAACGTGATGGATTTCGATCTGATACCCGCGATATTCGCGGCTGATGAATTGCCGCCAACCGCCTCGATAAATAGTCCCAGTGCGGTGCGACGGACAACAAACCATAGTACCAGAAATATCGCGGCAGCCAAGATAAGTCGCGTTGGGATTAGCCATATATGTCCAGTACTTAGACCTTGTAATAGGGCGCTCTCAAAGCTTGGGTTGGTGCCACCATATAGCGAGTTGACCAACAACCCGACACCCCGCCCCGATACCATCAATATCAAGGTGGCGATAATGGGTTGAATGCCGATACCCGCAACCAACAGACCGTTCCACATGCCACATAAAACTCCTGTGCCCAATGCCGCGAGCAGGATGACAAAATGCGGATCGCCAGCATGGATACGCCACGAAATCACTGCCCTGCAAATCGCAATGATTGAACCAACTGATAGGTCAATACCCTTGGTGCCGATAACCAATGCCATTCCTATTGCCACCAGCGCCGTCGGAACCGCCCGATACATGATGTCGATCAGGTTGCCGAATAGGCGGCCCTCGACAATACGGATTTCATAGAAATTCGGCGAGATGAAACCGTCGACAATCAGGATAATTATCAAGGCCAATATTGGCCAAGTTGCGCGATGTTGTGCAATAGCACGAAACCGATGTGAAATCGGGATATTTTGTGTCTGATCCACGATTATTTCCCCGCAATCATCTGAATAATGCTGTCGCGTGTTACGTCGTCGCCTGTGATCTCACCAATCTTGTTACGATCCCGCAATACAGCGACCCGGTCAGCCGCGGCCACGATTTCATCAAGCTCGGAAGACGCAACAAGCAGCGCCATCCCTTCGGAACAAAGACGACGGATTAGCGTAATAATCTCGGCGTGGGCACCAACATCAATGCCGCGCGTCGGCTCGTCCATCATCAAGACTTCTGGCGTGGTCAGCAGCGCTTTGGCGAGGACCACCTTTTGTTGGTTGCCGCCGCTGAGCGAAGTAATCGGCTGCCTCGGCGTCGCCACTTTCACCGCAA
>CAZYMT010000062.1:3610-15625 GCA_964649035.1 uncultured Rhodobacterales bacterium | reverse complement strand
TTTTCAGTCTTCAAAATAATCCCACCTTTGGTCAAATTCAGTACCCGATCACAATTGCCGGCCCTTTTTCAACATCTCGCCAAACTTAACCTCGCCAATATTGGAGCCACATGCAATCATCCCAATCCGTTTCCCAACTAGCCGGTCTTTCAGCGGCCCAATCAACGCCGCCGTAGCCGCCGCGCAGGCCGGTTCAGCCGCGATTTTCAACGCGTCATATAAAAGCACCATCGCCCTCATCATTTCATCATCCGTTATCCGCACGATTTCATCCACATGTGCGCGCGCAATTTCATAAGAATAGGGCAGGGCGATGGGCGATCCCAGACTGTCGGCAATCGTGTCCACCTTGGGAATAGAAACCGCCTTGCCAGCCGCGAAACTCTGATACATTGAATCTGCGCCGAACGGTTCGTCCCCGTATACCGCACCATCCGGTGCAATCAGTTTAACCGCGCGGCTGATGCCTCTGATCAACCCGCCACCGCCAACCGCAATGATCACTGCATCAAATTCAGACGCCATCATTTCGGCCCCGCAAGTTGCCGCGCCCAATGTCATGTATTCGCTGTCAAATGGATGCAGAAACGCGCGTCCCTCGTCCTTGCTGATTTCCTCAACCTTGGAAAAAGCCGCGTGAATATCCGGTGTCAGAACCACCTCGGCCCCCATTGCGCGGCAGCCTTCGACCCGCACAGAGTCGGCGTATTCCGGCATTACCAGCTTGGCGCTAACTCCACTGGATTTCGCGGCAAAAGCCACCGCCAGAGCATGGTTTCCTGCACTCACCGCGGTCACACCGTTTTGCCTGCCCGCATCGTCCAGAGCATCAATTGCCAGCAACGCGCCGCGCGCTTTGAACGATCCCGCTTGCTGGAACAACTCCAGCTTCAGGCTAACGGCTGCACTCTTCGGTAGAAACGGCACAATCCGGTCAGAGTTGAGCGCGACCATCGGTGTATCAACGATGCGACCCGCCAGCGCCAAACGCGCAGCTTCGATTTGTTCAAGCGTTAGCCCGGATGTGTCAGAATATTTGGAAGTCATGCGGTACCCTCTAGTTTCCCAGACGATACGGCTTACTTTTTAGAAAGGCGAGCCGATTAGTGTAAAACGGCTGCTTTCCCGAACATCGATGTGAACCGTCGTTTGATCCCGTCGAAGTTACGCGAACAAGCTGAATTATTGCCTTCAGCCTCAACCACAAGTGTCGCGAATTGTTGAGCATCCATCGGCCGGACCTGCACAATTTTTTGTGCATCATTTCGGCATATGTTGATGCCACGTTCAATGCTCAAATTGTATAGCAGCAGGTCAATTTGACCTTCAATGCTTGCTTCTTCCCAGTTTACTGTATCTTTCATAATAACCTCACTCGTTACAAAAATTACCCACGATTCGATACTATCTGGAAAGTGTTAACACCTAGTTATAAGCGTCGATTGCTTCGCTCATTGTTCGCAAGGCTGCTTCCATCGCGATGGAGAACATATACAGGCTATCTGCGTCCGGAATATTCCCGTCAGCAGTCAAATCTGCAATTGGTTTCAGGTTTGCCCATATCGCTTTTGCTTCGGCCAGATGATCGGCAACTTCTTGGTTTGGCGGTGCGATAATACCAGCACCAGGAAATCCGGATACCAGCGCGCTTAGGGATGCATCAAATAGTGTAATGGTATTCCGCACAGATAAGGAGGCGGTGCCATTCACATGCATCAAGCACATTTCTTTAACCAGCTTTTGGGAAAGCATCCGCTGACGACCCGCGATATTTAATGTCAGGGTTTCGCCAACACTTAGACTGTCAAGATTTTCCCCGTAAACACGCGCAATCGTATCCGTTGTCGTTGTCATCGATGCCAGAACCGTCAATCCCGCTTCATTCAGTTTGTTTAGATCGACCGCCGAAATAGCACCGGAATTCATCATGCCTTCGACATAGGGTCCAAAAGCGGTCAGATCTTGGGAAACCACACTTAGCGCGTCATTCACATCTTCATATGTCGATGCTTGTATTCCCAAGGTTTCACTACCGTTTAAAATGCCGTAATGCGCGGTTTTGAATTCGTCGAAAGCTACACGTAGATCGTCAAAATTTGCGCTAAAATTGATCTTTGCAACGGAAAGGCAGGCGGATTTAACTACTCTCTCCGAAAGCATTCTCTGGCGTCCTGCAATATCCAAAATGCGAACTGCCTCCACGTCCGTAATGACGGATTGCGCCGAGATCACGGTGGGGGTCACCAAAATGGCAATGGTCAGTCCTAGACCAGCGAGAATTTTTTGCGCAAACATATTGTTACTCCTACTTACCTTTTCGCAGAAATTCTGCCCTTTGCCGATTTCACCTGCATGAAAAAGGCCAATTCAATTAAAAACTAACGAATCGAATACGTGTTACAAAAAAACAGAATGGATATCAAAAGTGGCAATCATATGTTCATAAGTTGGTAACTATACAGCAAAACTGTAAATAATACAAATTATAATCTATTGATAACGAAGGTGAAAATACCGCGTAATGTTCATTTTGATAAATGTCACGTCACCTCGCGTCGCTAGATAGCATATAATCCGACAACCTCATTCATCGCCCGCAGAAAATCTTCCATTTTGACGGAAAATTCTGCAAGGGTTTCTGGGGATGGCGTGTCCCCCTCGCAAGCCGCTACGGCGGCTGGTCTTAGGGTTATCCATAGATTTTCTGCCTCAATCAATTTGGCAAGAACAGGTGCGCTTGGCAACAGCACGCCCGCCTCCGGAGAGCCGCTGATTAACGCGTTCATCGAGGCCTCGAATATTTTGATTGTGCCTTCCAAGTCATCAGCCGCGAGGCCCATCACCGTTATCATGCACATTTCTTTGACCATTTTTTGCGACAACATGCGTTGACGCCCCGCAATATCTACGGTGATTGTCTGTGCTAGCGAAATATCCGCGATATTTTTGGCATATCCTTCAGCAATGGTTGTTACGGTTTCACCAGTGGTGGCGGCTAAAATCAAACTGTGATGATCAAGGGCAAACAAATCATTCCCCGAAATAGTGCCCGAGCTTGCGATTTGACCAATGAACGGGGACACCACGCGCCAATGTGCATCAACGATCTGCATTTCGGCAACTGCGTCTTCCATTGTTACTGGCAAAATACCCAGCTCCACACTGCCACGCCTTAGGCCAGTATGTGCGCGCAGAAAATCATTATGCGCTGTTATCATGTCACTGTAATTGGTTGTGTAATTAACATCGGCGACCGTCAGACACGCCGATTTGGTCATGCGCTGTGACAGCATCCGTTGACGGCCAGCGATATCGATGATTTTGCTGGCCTGAGCTGAGGATATTTCAAACTTGGTGACGGCGCTTGCTGGCACCGTAAGGGGTGCAAGGATCAAACAAATTCCTAGAACTACGCGCTTGTTAAACATACTGCTACTCTCCTACAGCCCGGAATCCACCGGATTACACAATACTCTTGATCCTGCGTAAGGCGAATTTGCGGCGAAATTCTGACGAAAGATGGCGGTTTTGTGATTTCTTAACTTATGGTTAACAAATTGCGAGGTTTCACCCTTGTGGTGTCATGACTTTGCGTTGCCTTGAGCGTTCCAGTCCCAACCGGCTTTCGCGCCAGATAATCAGGACGCCGGCGGATATTACTACGGCGGCACCAATCAGCACCACTTTGGTAGGGATCTCGTCAAACAAGAAATACCCGATCAGCAACGCAAAAATCATCGATGTATAATCAAACGGCGCGATAACAGACGCATCGGCAAAGCGATAACAACTTGTCAGGAATATTTGCCCAAGACCGCCGAAAACACCTGCCAGGATCAGGAAAATCACCTCGCGCGGGGTTGGTATGACCCAGCCGAAAGGGATGGTAAGCAAGGCCAGACATGAAGCAATAAGCGAAAAATAAAACACAATGGCCGAAGTGCTCTCGACGGCTGTCATTTTCCGCACGAATACACTTGCCAATGCGCCGCATACGGCGCTGCCAAACACGATGACCGCGCCCAAAGTTTCGGCACTTGCACCGCCAAATCCCGATAATCGCGGTGACAGGATAATCATAACGCCAACCATCCCGATTGCAACGGCGCTAAGGCGGAATGCACGTACCTGTTCGCCCAGAAACATCGCCGCGAAAATCACGGTTAGAATTGGCGCGGCATAGCCGATTGCGGTGACCTCGGGCAGGGGTAACATCCCCAATCCGGTAAATCCCAACCCCATTGCCGACGTTCCAATCAAGGCGCGCCAAACATGTGCCATCGGGTTTTTTGTCTGCAGCCCGGCACGAATTTCGCGCCGAAATGCCAACCAAACGATGATGACCGGCAGCGCAAAAAACGAGCGGAAAAATACCGCTTCGCCTGCCGGGATATGCACGCGCGTTGATTTGATCAGCGCCGCCATCACGACAAATGCAGTGACGGACAAAACTTTTAGAAAGATACCGCGTAGGGGATACATGAAGATGCCTGAGTGGAATTAGTGGTGCCTTGATGATCCTTTGTGCGAAACAATGCAAGAGCACTAGTCAAAACCCCACGAACCTGTTTATGTTCGCACCAAGATTGACCGTAACGAACAGGGACATAATTGATGGCACATATTTCAATAAGAACAACCCTCGCCGCGCTTTTTGTCATAGGCAGCGCAATTCCGGCATTTGCACAGGATGCTATGTGTGGGCTTGATAATAACGGGTACTGGATTGGCGACGACGAAGCCGGTTCCGACATCGCGACCGCGACGGATAACCTTGATAAGTTGTCGCTTGTAGCGGCCAACAGCGTTTACGTTTCCCTGTTTACACTTAGTGAACAAGCCAACGTCCGGATGGAGGCCGTCGCCCAAGGTGGCGGTGACACAGTTGTGCAGCTTTATGACGAAGTTGGCCGTATTATTCTGGAGGATGACGATTCCGGCGGCGACGGATCTGCCCGTGCAGAAACCCTGCTGGATGCTGGCACATATTGTCTGGCCACACGCAGCTTTGATGGCAATACAATGATGGCACATGTTCGTATTGGCCTGTCGGATTTCGAACCTTTGACCAGCGGCACTAGTGGCGGCGGTGGCGGTGGTGCCGCGGTTTGTACTTCTGACACTGATGCACTTGATCTGGCTAGTGGCGCACTTGATGCGCTTTTGGCCGAAGGTGTTTCGGCGACCAACTCGGTGGATAACACCCCGTTTTATCGCTTCACGCTTGATGCGCCGAGCGCCCTTAGCTTGACCGCAGAAAATGTCAGCGCTGATCCGGTGCTGGAACTTTACAGCAGCACAGGTGAATTGCTGGCGGAAAATGACGACACTAACGGGTATAACTCGCGTATCGACATGTCCTTGCCATTGGCCGCTGGTGAATATTGTGTTGCAGTGCGCGCACTTTCCGACACCTCGCTACCGATCACCGTCAGCGTTTTCGCGTATGACGAGGCATCCATCCTTACGGCACTTTACGATGCGGGCAATGCGAGCCCACCCCTTGATGGCACTCATCCAGTGCAAGACATGGGGTTGGTTGGCGCGCGTGAACGTGTTGATCAAGGTTTAAGCGACAAGGCCGTCTGGTACAGCTTCGACGTCGAAGAGTCAGGCTTGATCCTGATCGAGGCAATCGGCGTCGGCGAGTCCGATCCCGTGCTAACCCTATATGACGACCTTGGCCGTCAGGTGGCCTATAATGACGACACTAGCGCTGGGCGCGACGCACAAATTTCTACGCGTATCCTTCCCGGCACTTACGTGTTTGCTGTAACTCAAGCAGGCGGTGGCAGCGGTGCCGTGCGCCTATTACTGGAACGCTACGTAGCCGTTCGTTAATCCAAATCGCGCCCGACCTTAATTGGGTTGGGCGCGGTCCCTCCAAAATACTTTAACAAACACACCATTCGAATTTGCTCCGTCGCGTCGTTCATTGTTATTATACAACTCCAGATTATAACTGCGCTCATGACCGAAATTCTAAAACGTCTCACTCTACCTGCGATATTATGCGCGTTCGACAGTCGGGATATATCGTAAAGCCGACAAGCTCGACCGTAATTGTGCAACGGCGAAGAATTCACTGTGCGGTGATCTACACCGCCGAAGATTTTATCGGCGGCGACAGCAGTATTTCCTTCGTCAATGAAAACTCCCAGCCAAGCGACCAAGCCGACATTTTCCGAGGCGGCCATCTAATCAACGTCTTGATACAGATGGGGGTCGGGAAATACGGATGCTCAACTTTGGACAAAGCGAATATCAACGTCTATCCAGATCGCTGCCCAGAATAGGCCGTAGGGTGTGTTGTGGTCCCCATGCACCCTACTGTTAACTCGCATTGCCGCGCAAATTTGGTTAAGATGAGAAAGGGCATAGATCGCGAGGTTTGGAGTTTGAGTGAAGGTAACCAATCATTTTTACGTCATTTAGTTGGCGCAACGATCTCACTTGTCGATGTTGGCGATGAAGGTATTGGGTTCCAGTTCGACAACGGCGCGAACCTCCTGATCTTCGAGCGTCACTTGTTGTCGATCAACCCAACCTTCGAACCTGCATACCTTGCTGGAATTAGTGTCGCTAATATCGAGGAAACAAAGGCCGCCTTGATTTTGAAACTTGAAAGCGGAGTCAGATTAATTGTTGATCTTAGCTTTGAATTTCAAAACGGCCCCGAAACTATGATGTTAACATTGGCGGATAAAACTATCGTCGTGTGGAACTGACAAAGCCGTAGGGTGCGTGGTCTCCACGCACCGCCCTGGCCGTGACGTTAAAACTACGCACCCTACATCATCGCTTCATTTCGAATATTGTGAATTGTCGAAATTCGAAAACCCATGATCTCGACGGTTTCACCCAATGCCACTCACTCCAAAATTGTATATACACGTTATATACGCATGCAATACACGTTATATACAGATGCTATACGCATTATATACGCGTTATATACGGCTGTTCCCCCCTTGAAATCCCCGCCTAGAACCCGTAAGTGACAACGATCAACGTAAGTAGGAGTCGCCAGATGGCTAAAGTCAATCCATTTCAGTTCATAAATGAAACTAGGGCAGAAGTGTCCAAAGTTGTCTGGCCCAGCCGCCGCGAAGTCTTGTTGACCACCGTTATGGTTTTCATCATGGCAACCATGGCGGCGCTATTCTTTTTCTTCACCGACCAGATCATCCAGTTCGCGCTGGAAACAATCCTACGCTTAACCTCTTGATCTAAAGGGGATCGCGCGGTATACGCGCGGTTCCACCTGAAACCGAGCGCGCTTCGATTCGACTGCGTGCTCTGTTTTGTTTTGGAAAATAGACGTAACCGTCTGAAACTATGTAATAAACGGACGCAAGCCGTCCAGATGACTTAAGGATCGAGCAACATGGCTAAACGCTGGTATTCGGTAAGCGTTCTCTCGAACTCCGAGAAAAAGATCGCAGAATCTATCCGCGAAGGCGCTGTCGCTAACGGTCTCGAGGATCTTATCGAAGAGGTATTGGTCCCGACCGAGCAAGTTATAGAAGTCCGTAAGGGCAAGAAGGTCGAAGTCGAGAAACGTTTTATGCCGGGATATATCCTTGTGAAGATGGAGATGACCGACAAGGGTTATCACATGATTATGGACACAAACCGCGTCATGGGGTTCTTGGGGCCGCAGGGGCAACCTTCGCCGCTTCGTGATCGCGAAGTTGCAGCACTACTTAATCAGGTTGAGGAAGGCTTGGAATCCCCACGCACCACAATCGTCTTTGAGGTGGGTGAGCAAGTTGATGTTACCGACGGACCGTTTGAAGGTTTCTCGGGCATGGTCGAAGATGTGGATCACGAACATTCACGCCTGAAAGTGACCGTTTCGATTTTTGGCCGGGCAACCCCGGTCGAGCTAGAATACATGCAGGTTCAAAAGCAGACCTGATGTGAAGATGTGGGAGGTAAAGGCGCGCGCGCCTAAGCCGTACCACTAAACCAAATGCCCGATGGATCGCGATCCTGCGGGCGGTGAGTATAAAAGGAAGCCAAAATGGCGAAAAAAATTGCTGGCACTATGAAACTGCAGGTTCCTGCAGGTAAAGCCAACCCATCCCCACCCGTTGGACCTGCACTAGGTCAACGTGGTATCAACATCATGGAATTCTGTAAGGCGTTCAACGCCAAGACACAGGAGCTTGAGGCAGGCGCACCTTGCCCAACTATTATCACGTATTACGTTGATAAATCCTTTACGATGGAAATCAAAACGCCACCAGCGTCTTACCTGTTGAAAAAAGCTGCCAAATTGAAATCGGGCGCTAATACTCCGGGTAAAGAAGTTGTTGGTTCCGTGTCCCTTAAGCAGGTTCGCGAAATTGCTGAAACCAAAATGGTCGATCTGAGCGCCAATGATGTAGAAGCAGCAATGCAGATCATCATGGGTTCCGCACGTTCCATGGGCATTGAGGTTAAAGGATAATCGATATGGCTAATGTAGGTAAACGTTTCGCAAAAGCGAAAGAAGCATTCAGTGGCAAACAACATGTCACAATCGAAGAAGCTGTAGCATTGATCAAAGCCAATGCTGGCACAAAATTCGACGAGACAATTGATATTGCTATGACTCTTGGTGTTGATCCACGCCACGCCGACCAAATGGTTCGCGGTGTTGTGTCCTTGCCGTCCGGTTCCGGTAAATCCATGCGCGTTGCAGTATTTGCACGCGGTGATAAAGCTGACGAAGCAAAAGCAGCTGGCGCAGACATCATTGGTGCCGAAGACCTGATGGAAACTATTCAGGGCGGCACAATCGATTTTGATCGTTGTATCGCAACACCTGACATGATGCCAATCGTTGGTCGTCTTGGTAAGGTTCTTGGCCCACGCAACCTGATGCCAAACCCGCGGGTTGGTACGGTTACTATGGATATCAAGGCTGCTGTTGAGGCTGCCAAAGGTGGCGAAGTTCAATTCCGTGCTGAAAAAGCTGGTGTTGTTCATGCTGGTATCGGCAAAGCATCATTTGACGAAGCAGCCATGGTTGCCAACGTCAAAGCATTCGTATCCGCAGTCCTAAAGGCGAAGCCTGCTGGCGCTAAAGGTACGTATATGAAGAAAATCTCGCTTAGCTCGACAATGGGCCCAGGCGTGACTTTGGATGTTGCTGCGGCAACAGCCGAGTAAGAATTTCCCTGCCTCAAAAGGGCAGGGAATTAAGGCCGGATGCGCAAGCTGATGGTCTTACTGTCCAAGACGGTGGGTAGCCTTAGGGCGCTAAATCCTGCCTGAGATAGGGAAACGATCGAAATCAAACGTGGGCTTCGGCACTCGGGCGAAATTGGCGGGAACCCGGACAGGACCCGAGACGTTAGGTTAAGTAATCTAGCGAATATGAGCCGGAAGGGGTGACCCTTCTATAAATTGGAGTAATATTGTGGATAGAGCCCAAAAAGAAGTAGTGATCAAAGAGCTTGGTCAAATCTTCACGGACTCTGGTGTCGTCGTAGTTGCACACTATGAAGGCCTCACAGTTGCAGAGATGACTGATCTTCGTCATCGCGTAAGCGATGCTGGCGGATCTGTTCGTGTCACCAAAAACAAGCTCGCCAAAATCGCTCTTGAGGGCAAGCCTACCGCTGGTATGGCTGATTTGCTCACAGGAATGACAGTCTTCGCATATTCCGAAGATCCAGTAGCCGCAGCGAAAGCTGTTGCTGCGTTTGCCAAAGATAACGATAAACTCGTTATTCTAGGTGGATCGATGGGCGAAGACCTTCTTGACCCAGCCGGTGTTAAAGTGGTTGCCGCTATGCCATCCCGTGAGGAGCTTCTTGCTTCTATCGCGGCATGTCTTGGTGCTCCTGCTTCGAATATCGCTGGTGCGATTGGCGCGCCTGCAAGTGACATCGCGGGTATACTAACGACCCTCGAAGAACGGGAAGCGGCGTAAGTCTTAAATGCAATTGTGTGGACGGATTAGTGGCATTGAAAACCACATCGGAACACATCGAAACTAAAAACGGAAAAGTAACATGGCTGATCTGAAGAAACTAGCAGAAGAAATCGTGGGTCTTACCCTTCTTGAAGCTGCTGAACTAAAAACTATCCTTAAAGACGAGTATGGCATCGAGCCTGCTGCTGGCGGCGCTGTTGTTGTTGCTGCTGCAGAATCTGGTGGCGACGCTGTTGAAAAAGATGAATTCGACGTTGTCTTGGTTGCTACTGGCGACAAGAAAATTGCGGTCATCAAAGAAGTACGCTCCATCACAGGCCTTGGTCTGAAAGAAGCTAAAGACCTTGTAGACGCTGGCGGCAAAACCGTTAAAGAAGCCGTTTCCAAAGCTGAAGGCGAAGAGCTGAAAGAAAAACTCGAAGCTGCTGGTGCAACTGTTGAGTTGAAATAATTCTGCCGCGACTTAGGTCGTACAGGAAATAATAAGGTCGGATCCGTGCAATTTGCGGGTCCGACTGTTTGCGTCTCTCTGGGTGCCCGATGCCGGGTACCCTGACAGGTGCAGACTAGCCGGAAGCGAGACGTGGGAATCTCGCAAGAATTGGTTGGTTTCGCCGCAGTGCTTTTGACAGACGTTCCCAGTCGCCTGTCAAGCGTTGAAAATAAGTTAGGAAGAGCATGCCTCAGACACATTCCGGTCGTAAACGTATCCGCAAGTATTATGGTAAAATTCGCGAAGTTGCGGTTATGCCAAATCTTATCGCGGTTCAGAAAAGTTCATACAAACTGTTCTTGAATTCCGGCGATCAGCCAGAACCAATGGACGGCGAAGGTATCAACGCTGTGTTCCAGTCGGTTTTCCCGATCAAGGATTTCAACGAAACTTCGGTTCTTGAATTCGTTAAGTACGAGCTTGAAAAACCAAAATATGACGTTGAAGAATGTATGCAACGTGACATGACATATGGTGCGCCGCTTAAGGTGACGCTGCGCCTGATCGTGTTTGATGTGGATGAGGATACGGGCGCGCGCTCGGTCAAGGATATCAAAGAACAAGACGTCTTCATGGGCGATATGCCATTGATGACTGAAAACGGAACGTTTGTCGTGAACGGTACCGAGCGTGTGATCGTTTCCCAGATGCACCGTTCGCCCGGCGTTTTCTTTGACCATGACAAAGGCAAAACCCATTCGTCTGGTAAATTGCTGTTCACCAGCCGTATCATTCCTTACCGTGGTTCATGGTTGGATTTTGAATTCGACGCCAAAGACATCATCCATGCCCGTATTGACCGTCGCCGCAAATTGCCGGTAACGACGTTGCTTTATGCGCTGGGTCTGGATCAAGAAGGCATTTGTGATGCCTATTATGACACCGTCAGCTACAAGCAAAACAAGAAAGCCAAAGGCTGGACCACAAAGTTCTTCCCGGAACGTGTTCGTGGTACCAAACCTTTATTCGACATTGTTGACGCAAAATCTGGCGAAGTGATTGCCGAAGCCGGCAAGAAAGTTACGCCGCGCACGGTGAAAACGCTGATCGACGAAGGCAAGGTCAAAGACATCCTTGTTCCATTCGATCAAATCATCGGTCGTTTCTCGGCTAAAGACATCATCAATGAAGAAACTGGCGAGATCTGGGTCGAAGCCGGCGACGAATTGACATGGGAAATTGATGCGAAAACCGAAGAAGTTTCAGGTACGCTGAAAACCCTTATCGACAATGGTGTTACGAATATCCCGACGCTCGATATCGACAATATCAATATTGGTCCTTACATCCGCAACACGCTTGCGATTGACAAAAACATGGGCCGCGACACTGCATTGATGGACATTTACCGCGTGATGCGTCCGGGCGAGCCGCCCACCGTTGACGCATCTGCTGCCATGTTCGACAGCATGTTCTTCAACTCGGATCGTTACGATCTGTCGGCTGTTGGGCGTGTGAAAATGAACATGCGTCTTGATCTTGATGCCCCTGATACGCTGCGTACGCTTCGTAAAGAAGACATCATCTCCGTGGTTAAAGCGCTGGCTGATCTACGTGACGGCAAAGGTTCGGTTGACGATATCGACCACCTAGG
>CAZYMT010000062.1:0-3600 GCA_964649035.1 uncultured Rhodobacterales bacterium | reverse complement strand
AACCGTCGTGTGCGTTCTGTTGGCGAGCTGATGGAAAATCAGTACCGCGTTGGATTGTTGCGTATGGAACGTGCGATCAAGGAACGTATGTCATCCGTAGAAATCGACACGATCATGCCGCAAGACCTGATCAATGCGAAACCTGCTGCTGCTGCGGTTCGGGAATTCTTTGGCTCCAGCCAGCTGTCTCAGTTTATGGACCAAACTAACCCGCTTTCCGAAGTTACGCATAAACGTCGCCTTTCAGCGCTTGGCCCTGGTGGTCTGACCCGCGAACGTGCTGGTTTTGAAGTGCGCGATGTGCACGCAACCCATTACGGTCGTATGTGTCCGATTGAAACGCCGGAGGGGCCAAATATTGGTCTAATCAACTCCCTCGCGTCTTTCGCCAAGGTCAACCGGTATGGTTTCATCGAAACACCTTATCGCAAAGTTGTTGATGGTCAGGTGACTGATGACGTTGAATACATGTCCGCAACCGAGGAAATGCGCCACACAGTTGCGCAGGCTAACGCTGATCTCGACAAGGATGGCCGGTTTGTAAATGACATGGTTTCCACACGGAAATCTGGCGATTACACCCTAAGCGCCGTTGAAAACGTTGACTTGATGGACGTATCCCCGCGCCAGTTGGTGTCGGTAGCTGCGTCGCTTATCCCGTTCTTGGAAAACGACGATGCGAACAGGGCCTTGATGGGCTCGAACATGCAACGCCAAGCCGTGCCTTTGGTGAAAGCCGAAGCACCGTTCGTTGGAACCGGTATCGAAGAAATCGTAGCCCGCGATTCCGGCGCTGCGATCACTGCGTTCCGCGGTGGTATCATCGACCAAGTTGATGCCATGCGTATTGTTGTCCGCGCCACCGAAGATATGGAGCCGGGCGATCCTGGTGTTGATATCTATCGTCTGCGGAAATTCCAGCGCTCGAACCAGAACACGTGTATCAACCAGCGCCCCTTGGTGAAGGTTGGTGATCGTGTTCATAAAGGCGAAGTTATTGCTGACGGCCCGTCCACCGATCTTGGTGAATTGGCGCTTGGTAAAAACGTGCTGGTCGCGTTTATGCCTTGGAATGGGTACAACTACGAAGACTCCATCCTGATCTCTGAACGTATCGTGAAAGACGACGTATTCACCTCGATCCACATCGAAGAATTTGAAGTTGCCGCACGTGATACAAAACTGGGTCCTGAGGAAATCACCCGTGATATTCCGAATGTCGGCGAGGAAGCCTTGCGCAACCTTGACGAAGCAGGGATTGTCTATATCGGTGCCGAAGTTGGCCCGGGCGACATCATGGTTGGTAAAATCACCCCAAAAGGCGAAAGCCCGATGACACCGGAAGAAAAACTTCTGCGTGCTATCTTCGGCGAGAAAGCCTCGGATGTTCGCGACACGTCGCTTCGTCTGAAACCTGGTGATTTTGGTACAGTTGTTGAAGTTCGTGTATTCAACCGCCACGGCATCGAAAAAGACGAACGCGCGCTGCAAATTGAGCGTGAAGAAGTTGAACGCCTTAGCCGTGACCGCGACGATGAGCTAGCGATTTTTGATCGCAACATCTATTCGCGTCTGAAAACACTGATCATCGACAAGAAAGCTGTCAAAGGCCCGAAAGGTGTGAAGCCGGGTTCAACAATTGACGAAGAATTGCTGGAAAGCCTAAGCCGCGGTCAGTGGTGGCAGCTTGCCCTCTACGACGACAAAATCGCATCCGAAGTCGAAGCATTGAACGCACAGTATGAAGCGCAAAAAGCAGCGCTTGATGCAAGGTTCGAAGACAAGGTTGAGAAAATCCGTCGTGGTGATGATTTGATGCCTGGCGTGATGAAAATGGTCAAAGTCTTTATTGCCGTGAAGCGTAAGCTTCAACCTGGTGATAAGATGGCTGGTCGTCACGGCAATAAAGGCGTTATCTCGAAGGTGGTTGCCGAAGAGGATATGCCATTCCTAGCTGACGGTACGCCGGTTGATTTCGTTCTTAACCCGCTGGGTGTGCCATCGCGTATGAACGTCGGGCAAATCTTGGAAACGCATATGGGCTGGGCCGCACGTGGTCTGGGTCAAGCTATTGACAAATCCTTGCAGGAATACCGTCGTTCCGGTGATATGACACCGGTTCAGGACGCTATGAAAATCGCTTATGGGGAAAGCCTCTATAACGAAGTGATTAGCGAAATGTCTCAGGACGAGGTTCTTGAAGCCGCTTCCAACGTCACCAACGGTGTGCCAATCGCGACGCCTGTTTTTGACGGCGCGAAAGAGGCTGACATCGACGACGCACTTACCCGTGCTGGTTTGGCAACGTCTGGTCAATCCATCTTGTTTGATGGTCGTACCGGCGAGCAATTTGCCCGCCCTGTAACTGTTGGCGTCAAGTATATCTTGAAATTGCATCACCTTGTGGACGACAAAATCCACGCGCGTTCCACTGGTCCGTACAGTCTTGTTACCCAGCAGCCGCTTGGTGGTAAGGCCCAGTTCGGTGGCCAGCGCTTCGGTGAGATGGAGGTTTGGGCGCTTGAAGCTTACGGCGCTGCATACACCTTGCAAGAAATGCTTACCGTCAAGTCGGATGATGTTGCGGGACGTACCAAAGTCTATGAAAGCATTGTCAAAGGCGACGATAATTTCGAGGCCGGCGTGCCAGAATCGTTCAACGTACTAGTCAAGGAAATCCGCTCACTCGGTATGAATATCGAGTTGCGGGATTCGGAGGTCGAGTAGGGGCGCCCGCGCCCTTACCCTTGAAACGAGATTAGGATCATAAAATGAACCAAGAAATTACAAATCCGTTTAATCCGGCCCCGCCGATGAAAACGTTTGACGAAATCAAGATCTCTCTGGCCTCGCCAGAGCGGATCCTGTCCTGGTCTTTCGGTGAAATTAAGAAACCGGAAACCATCAACTATCGTACGTTCAAGCCAGAGCGGGACGGCCTGTTCTGTGCCCGTATCTTTGGCCCGATCAAAGATTATGAATGCCTGTGCGGTAAATATAAACGCATGAAGTATCGCGGTGTTACCTGCGAGAAATGTGGTGTTGAGGTTACGTTGCAAAAAGTCCGCCGCGAGCGCATGGGTCATATCGACCTTGCCGCGCCCGTAGCGCATATCTGGTTCCTGAAATCGCTTCCATCCCGCATCGGTTTGATGCTGGATATGACGTTGCGCGATCTTGAACGCATTTTGTACTTTGAACAATATGTTGTCATCGACACCGGTCTAACCGATTTGGCCCAAGGCCAGTTGATGACTGAAGAAGAATATCTAGACGCCCAAGATCAATATGGCGAAGACGCGTTCACTGCCGGTATCGGCGCTGAAGCTATTCGTGAAATGTTGGCTGCGATTGATCTGGATGCCGAGGCAGAACAGCTGCGCGCTGATCTGGCTGTTGCAACTGGCGAGCTGAAACCAAAGAAGATCATCAAGCGCCTTAAGCTTGTTGAAAACTTCCGTGGTTCTGGCAACCGTCCTGAGTGGATGGTTATGACTGTGATCCCTGTGATCCCGCCAGAATTGCGCCCATTGGTTCCACTGGACGGTGGCCGTTTCGCGACATCCGATCTGAACGATCTGTATCGCCGCGTGATCAACC